>JAWOER010000209.1:0-2816 GCA_046482655.1 Candidatus Delongbacteria bacterium
CCAGCATGGGAAGTTCCCTAAAATCGAATATTTTTTTCGGCACGGCTATGGGGGGGAGTTCTTTTAACAGCTTTTTTCTCAAAACCGTTTTGTCCGTATCTGAAGTAACCGCAAGAATAATCTCGGAACCTTTCGAAATATGGGGAATTTCAATCGCACAGCACTGCTGCTGGTCAGCAAGATGTTTTTCAACCGCATTCTCGACAGAGACAAGAGATATCATTTCACCGCCTGTTTTTATAAATCTTTTTAGCCTGCCTCTGTGCCATAAGAAACCTTCTTTATCAATAATTCCGATATCCCCGGTGTCATACCAGCCGTTCCTTATGCGGAGTGCAGTCTCTTCCATATCATCAAAATAACCTTTCATCACCAGACGGCCCTTAACATATATCTTTCCTTCCTGCCCGGGTGGTAGAGGCTGTTCTGTATCTATATCGATAATTTTTACTTTTGCACCCGGAACCGGCTGCCCGATACTTCCATTTTTGTTCTTTTCGGGAGTATTGACCGATATCACCGGGCTGGTTTCCGTCGTTCCGTATCCTTCAAGGACATTAATACCGTGTTTGTTCAGATAATTATCTTTCAGATTGGATGTAAGCTTATCACCGCCTGCCATTATTATGCGTAAGCTCTTAAGATCGCCGGGTTGTGAAAGCCTTGAGTATCCGTGCAGAAATGTGGGCGTTGCAGTAATTATAGTAGCCTGATTTTTTTTTATGCCCCGGACAACATTTGCATATTCTAAAGGGTTTGGATATGTATTTACCGTTGCTCCCGAGAGAAGGGGTAAAAAATATGAAGTTGTAAGACCATATACATGAAATAAAGGCAGTACACCGCAAAAAATATCTGTACTGTCAAACTCAAAAACACTCTGCAGTGATTCTACATTTGAAAGTATATTGTCGTGCGTCAGCATAACTGCTTTGGGATCTTTTTCACTGCCTGTGGTAAAAAGAAGCACAGCTATATCGTTTGGGGAGCTTTTGGCTATAAAACGCATAGGAAAAAGGCTTTTAAAAAACGCGTATATCTTTTTTATTAAGCCTGTTGAACTTGTAATATCTTCCAGAATGATCATACCCGGTCTTAACTGAATATTCAGCCTTTGACAAAGCTTTCGTGATGTAATTATAGTTTTAAAGCCGCCCTTTCTTTTTGCATACAGAATATTCTTTTCGGCACCGGTTGAATAATTTATCATCACAGGAGTTTTGCCTGATATTAAAATTGCCAAAATACTTATGAATGCTCCTGCAGATGACGGAAGCAAAACTCCTGTAAACTCATCTTTACTTTTTTTAATAATTCCGGAAAGAATAAAAGAAGCAGTGAGTAGTTTGCTGTACTTATAAATTTTTCCGGTGGCACTGTCAATTACTGCAGTATGTCCGGAATATTTTTTTGATATTTTAACTATTTTTTCATGAAGGCTCATCTATATTCTCTTAATTTTTTTATCGTCCCTGTCGTCGATCTTCCCGGCATCAGATCTATCACTTTTACCTTTCCGCCGCTCTTTTTTACTATATCCGATCCGACTATATACCTTTTATCCGCCACATTTTGTGAATCTGCATCGTAGTCACCGCCTTTAACAAGAACATCGGGTTCAATCGCTTTTATTATATTGATAGGAGTGTCCTCTTCAAAAGCAACAGTATAGTCAACAGATCTTAGTGAATCGAGCACATACATTCTGTCCTCGAGAATATTTACGGGACGATCTTTGCCCTTTAATCTCTTGACAGAACTGTCTGAATTCACTCCTACTACAAGTATATCGCCCAGTTCTTTTGCCTTGTTCAAATAGTATACATGCCCTTTGTGCAGAATGTCAAAAACACCGTTGGTAAAAACGATAATCTTTTTCTTTTTTCTAAGATCTTTTACTATTGCTTTAATTTCATTTTTATTTACTATCATGCCGGTTCTCTGCCCCTGATACACTGTTATCTTTAAGTCTTTTTTCAAGTTCGGTCGGATCTATCGCGATCACACTCACATCCTCTACCGCGAGTGAAGCTGCATAGTTTGCTATTGTGCACGCCTCTTTATAGCTTGCGCCCGCACACAGATAGGACACCAGAGTTGCTATGACGGTATCGCCGGCACCGGACACATTTGAGATCTTTGCTGATCTGGCAGGTATGATCTCCATTTTTGAAGAAGAGTCAAATACAGCCATACCTTTTGAGCTGAGCGTTATGACCAGCTTCTCAAGTTTAAGCATTTTAATAAGATCATGTCCTGCTCTTTCTATATCTTTTTCAGAAGATATCTTTCTGTTAAGTATCTCCTCGGCTTCTCTCAGATTAGGTTTAAAAATACAGGTACCTTTATAATCAAAATAATTCTTGAACTTGGGGTCCACTGCAGTTATAATGTTCTTTTCCTTGGCTTTTTTGATTATAGGTTTGATAAGTCCGGGAGTTAAAAGACCTTTATTATAATCCTGGAAGATTATTGCATCAAAATCATCTATTCTGGAAAATATAAGTTTCAGCAGTTTCTTTTCTGCTGCAGAATTAATATCCTCTGAATTCTCTCTGTCAAACCTCACGACATGCTGATTTGAAGCCAGGATCCTTGTTTTGACCGTGGTCGGTCTTTTTTTGTCCTGTACACCTTCCTGGGGGGATTCCTGGCGGTCTGCTATTCCGACCTGGTGCAGGGATCGCTGATGCTGCTGGCGGTAACCATCGTCCCGGTGCTCGCCTTTTTCGCGATCGGCGGGAGCGAGACCATCGCGGCCAGTGCCGTAGCCAACGGCATCTCGGCATCGGCACCTGCGAGGACGAATGATCGAG
>JAWOER010000247.1:0-2501 GCA_046482655.1 Candidatus Delongbacteria bacterium
TAAATATAGATCCGCATAAAAGATCTGACGCTTTAAGAACAGCATTCAAACTCCTTGAAATGAGCAGAATCGCAGGACTCGTAAATCACACATCCGCCGATGGAATTCCGCTTGAACAGGGTCAAAACGACAGGATAACAAAACCCCTGTTTCTCGATATCGGGCTCGCTAACCACATTCTCAAATTAAGACTTACCGACATAAACGACCTTATAACAGTCAATGAAGGCAGCCTCGCGGAGCAGTTCGTGGGACAGCAGATGCTTTCAACAGAACCGTTCTATCTCGATCCAAAGCTCTATTACTGGGTGAGAGAGGCAAAGAATTCCAATGCGGAACTTGATTTCGTCACTGATCACAACCATAAGATAATCCCGATAGAAGTCAAAGCCGGAAAAAGCGGAACGCTCAGGTCACTGCAGGTGTTCATGAAAGAAAAGAAGCTCAAAACCGCGGTCAGGTTCAATGCCGATCAGCCTTCAAAAAACACGGGGGATTACGAACTCATATCGCTGCCCATTTACCTCTCACCGCTCTACAGAAAATTCATTGACGCTTAAGGGCGATTTTCTCGTCTAATTTGCAGTCATATTGCAAAACAGCCGAAGATTTTTCTTGCATTTATAGCTGTTCGTTATTATATTTGAACTATCTGCTAAACATTGGAGATGAAAATGTATATAAAAAGAACTGCTGAACAATTTATAAAACGGGCTTCTGACCAATTCCCCGCATTACTGATAACAGGTGCAAGACAGGTCGGAAAAACTACTTTATTAAGACATGCAAGCTCTCAAGACCGAACCTATATATCTCTTGATGACCCGACTAATTTAAGTCTGGCGAAAAACGACCCCGCTCTTTTTTTCAAAAGGTTTCCGCCGCCTGTCCTGATAGATGAAATTCAATATGCACCCCAATTGCTTCCATACTTAAAGATCCTGATAGATGAGAAGCAGGATAAAGGAATGTTCTGGCTGACCGGCTCACAGCAGTTCCATATGATGAAAGGAATTTCCGAGTCATTGGCAGGCAGGATCGGAATTATAAATCTTTTGGGATTATCAAAACACGAGATATTAAATAAAGGCGCAAATTACGAACCTTTTCTTCCGACTTATGAAATAATAAAGAAAAGAGCAGAAATAAATAAAGCGGCAGGCTTAAACGAATTATATAAAATGATATGGCGCGGGTCCATGCCGGCATTGTATGGTTCTGTGAATATCGAAAAAGAATTGTTTTACAGCTCATATATTCAGACATACATACAGAGAGATGTCCGTGACCTTGCAAAAGTGGGAGATGAAACTTCTTTTCTCAGATTTCTAAAAGCCGCAGCAGCAAGAACAGGCAGCTTATTGAACATTTCCGACCTCGCCAGGGATGCAGATGTAGCTCCAAATACCGCGAAATCATGGCTGTCCATACTTGAAACAAGCGGGATAATCTATTTACTTCAGCCTTACCACACAAATGTTTCAAAAAGATTGATAAAATCACCTAAGCTGTATTTCTTCGATACAGGATTATGCTCATACCTCACAGGATGGTCAAGCCCCGAAACCCTTGAATCGGGAGCAATGTCGGGGAATATTCTCGAAACATGGATATTTTCTGAAATATTAAAAAGTTACTGGCATAACGGGATCAAAGAGAATTTCTTTTTTTACAGAGATAAAGATACAAAAGAAATTGACCTGCTCATCGTAAAAGACGGCCATATTTATCCTTTTGAATTCAAGAAAAGCTCCTCGCCGAGAAAAGAACACATTAAAAATTTCCATCTGACAGACAAACTTGATCTGCCTGCGGGTGACGGTGCCTTGATCTGCCTCTGCGACAACTATATTCCCTTAAGCGAGAGTATTACAGCCATCCCTGCCGAATTTATCTGATCTTCAAGCATACTTTGGCTTTTTTAGCCGATTATCGCCAATCCATTGGCAGTTTTACATCAAACGGTAAAAAAATAGAAGGCAATACTTTCCAGACTTTCTATCCCTGAAATTCATATACAAAACGCCATGCCGGGATCAAGTTGATCTCACCGGTCTCTACCTGTATCGTTTCTTCTTTATCTAAAGTAACAATTATGCCTGAATTCAGTTTTAATTCCGCCATCGCTTCCGCCAGTGCGGATATTTCCCGCTTTTTCGTTTTGGGATCAGCCATTGATTCGCATACCTGAACCAGCATTTTTTTACCGCTTTTGTCCGTTATAATGAAATCAACTTCCTTTCCGCTTCCGCATTTGTAATAATATACATTCTTACCGCACCGCCTTAAAGTAATAAATACCAGATTTTCGAGCAGGTGGCCTGAATTTACAAGGATCCCGGAGCTTACCGATCTCACGAGAGAATGATCTATACAATAAATCTTTTTCGGATTTGTGTTCGATCTGGCTAACGACGCGTCAAATATCCTTACGGTAAAAAAGATATAAGCATCTTCGAACCACTGCATATAGTCTGACACTGATGATTTTGATACTTTAT
>JAWOER010000254.1:0-4035 GCA_046482655.1 Candidatus Delongbacteria bacterium
GTATATTAACTGCTCCTTCGATATGATTATCTTCAAATTCTTTAGGAGCACGGACATCAATAAGAGAGAACTGCGAAGAAGCGGTTGTCTTTTGATAAAGATCTTCTGTGGACATATGACCGACCGAAGCTGTCTTTTGTCCGGCCACCGCCCAGGCGAACATTGATCCGTCGAGAAAACCTGCTATATGATCAATACCTGTCCTTCTCGCTCTTCTTGCAGCAGTCTGTGCCTGTTTCCTGTTCGCAGAAACAAGAAGCACCTTGCTTTTCGGCGGGATCACCCAGCCTGCGAAAGTCGGGAAATTACCACCGATATCGATATGCCACGAACCTTCAATATGCTGGCTTGTGAAACAGTCATAGCTCCTCGTATCGAGCACAATATAGCCCTCATTTGTGATCTTTTTCAGAAATTCCGAAGGTTTAAGCTCTTCTAATTCCGGCAGATCTTTTATCATCACAGGACCTTTTCTGTTAATATCACTGCACAGACTGAAATGATCGGGAGCGGGCGGCATATCACTTGTAAGTGATTTTATAAACTCATCTTTGTCTTTAATTAAAAGTGCTTCGTTGAATTTTCTTTCGAAACCGATGGTCGAACGCCATTTTGCCCCCATTGCCCTTCCGCAAAGTGATCCCGCACCGTGAGCCGGATAAACTTCGCAATAGTCGGGAAGCTTGAGTATCTTATCATGAAGACTGTGATAAAGCTTACCGGCAAGTTCCTGTGCGATATCAGGGAAAAGGTCGGGTCTTCCCACATCTCCCACGAACAGCGTATCTCCGGTAAAAATACCCACCGGTTCATCAGCCCTGGAAAGATCCTTAATGATATAGGAAACATGCTCGGGTGTGTGTCCGGGTGTCTCGATAACATCAAGCTCCATATCCTCGATCATGATCTTATCCCCTTCGGATACCGGCTCGTGATCAAAAGTGCATTTTGCCGATGCGGGTGCGTATATTTTGGCACCTGTTTTATCCGCCAGATCAATGTGCCCGGATATAAAATCAGCGTGAAGATGCGTTTCGATGATATGGGTTATCCTTACACCGAGCTTTCTTGCCTCTTCGATGTATATATCCGCATCTCTTTTCGGATCGATCACCGCACACGAATTATTTCCCGCAAGCAGATAGGAACTGTGAGCTATCTTTTCTACAAAATAATGTTTAAGCAGCATATTGCCTCCTTTATGATTTTAAAAATAGAATAAATAAAATACAACTGTTACTGTTATCAAAAACAGAATACTGATCCCGCCTCCGGCCTTAAAATAATCCCTGTTACTGTAGCCCCCGGGTGTCATCAGCATTGCATTCACCTGATGGGTGGGAAGAACAAACGAGTTCGCCGAGCAGACTGCTGTGAGAAGCACAAGCGGCCTGGGGTCTGTATTCGCTATCCCGGCCATACTGATAACGACGGGAGCAAGCACAACAGTTGACGCGACATTGGACATAAAGATAGAAAAAACACTGGAAAGAACGGCCACGAGAATTATGGTAAGAAAAAGATTCCCCTCGCCGGTGAGGTTCGAAATATGCTCTGCGATAAAAACGGCAGTTCCCGATTTTTGAACAGCAATACCGAGAGGTATAAGTCCTGCGATAAGAAAAACAACCTTCCAGTCGATCGCTTTGTAGAGATCCTCAATTGTTATTACCTTTAATAAAACCATTACAAAGGCTCCTGTAAACAAAGAAATCGATATCGGGAAACCGACGAGTGTGAGAATAAGGGCACCGGCAAAGCAGGAAACTGCCGTAACTGCTTTTTTTGGTTCATTTTTTACCGCTTTGAAAGGCGTTATGACAATAAGGTCGTCACTATCTTTCATCTTTAGGATCTTTTCCCACATGCCATGCACAACAACAGTGTCTCCGGCCCGGAATTTTCTGTCTGAATAGTCCCCTTCGATTTTTTCGTTGCCGCTGAATATGAGAACAGGTTCGACAGAATATTCTTTTCTGAATGAAACATCTCTTACAGATCTGCCGGCCAGTGCTGACCTCGGGGGTATTAATATCTCTGCAAAACCTGCGCTGTCGGGATCACTAAGGTCTTTAAAATTATCCAGTTTTTCTTTTTGAACAAGCTCCATATCTCCCGAAAACTTTTTAACATTCTCCTCTTTTCCCAAAACAACTATATCCTGACCTTTTTTAAAAACGGTATTCCGCCATGGAGCAAGACCAATGCCGCCGCTTTTTGATACTGCGAGTATGTGGACTGAATACTTTTGCCAGATACCCGAACTTTCCGGCGTAAGACCTTTTAAAGGGCTGTTCTCCGGTATGGAGTATCTGAATATTCTGTCGGGCAGCTGCCATGAGTTTATCAGCTTTTGCTGCGCAGTTTCTGTTTCTGAGCCGTTTTTGCTGCCGGGAAGCACAATATTTCCAAAAAAATAAAAATACATTATTACTATAAAAAGCAGGATCAGGCCTACAGGGGTCACGCTGAAAATTGAGTAGGGTTCAAGTCCCGATGATCTTAGAATATCGTTAAGAATTATCAGAGGTCCCGAAGCTATCATGGTAAGCGTACCGCCGGTTATAGCGGAAAAACCGAGGGGCATTATAAGTTTTGAAGGTGATATTCTCTGCTTTTTTGAAATATTTAATACCGCAGGCAAAAAAAGTGCGACTGCGCCCACATTTTGAACAAAAGCCGACATGAGGCCCGCAACGCCTGAGACCGCACCTGTGATATTTTTTCTGCTCTTTCCGGTTATTTTCAGGATCCTGTCGGACAGCGCATTCATAACACCGGTATCGGATATGCCCCTGCCCATTATCATAACGGCCATCATCGCTATTACCGCACTGCTGGAAAACCCTGAAAGAGCCTCCGAAGGTGAGAGGACTCTTGTCCATACAAGCAGAAGCATTGCAATAATTGCGGCAATATCGATCCTTAAAAGCTCAAAAACAAATACCACAACCGTAAGGGTCAACACAGACAGCACTATGATCATCTCTAATTCCACAACAGTAAAGTAATTTATTAAATCCGTAATTGCAATATCTTTATTTTTTGTCTTAAAGTTTCATCTCTTTCATTTCGGCTCTGTCCGTGCCAATAAAAAAGAGGTATTTTTTAATAGTTTTTTTCGGATAAACGGCACGCAATGCTTCTGCATAGACATCAATTTGAACTTTGTATTTTCTGATAAGCTCATCGTCGGGAAAACTGTAAAGATAAGTTTTATAATCGAGAAGTATGACCTCATCACCGCAGAGCAGCACAAGGTCAATATAACCCTGAATGTTATTTTGAGTATCAACAATGTTCTTTTCGCAGAGGACAGTCCCGGTTTCTGCGTATTTTTTAAACAGCTGATCTGCTTTGATATTCTCAATCATTTTTTTTACGGCGGAAATTTTGACGGAAGAAGGCCCGCTTTCCTTCTTTTTGAACTCTTTAAGCTCTGAGTCCAGGTCAAAGCCGGTACTGAATAATTCGTCGATCTTTTTGCTCATAAAAAGATGAACGAAATTTCCTGTATCCAGTGCGGTCGTATTTGATATTTCGTGCGTAACTTCGTCCTGCTCATGTGCAATTCCTGTCGCCGATGTAAGCCTGTCAGCTTTTATATGCCCGGCCATATCGTATTCAGCCTCTGCTCTGTAAGTGCAGGCCTGCTCCGACTCATCTTCGCAATAATACTCACTCAAGTCGAATTCGCTTATATCTTTCTGCAAAAAACTAAAGCCTTTTATCTTGTCTCCGTTGGCCAGGCCGAACAGTTTCAAATATTTTGCCCAGCCTTCCCTTTTATCAAGATCGCTTCCTCTGTTACTGCCCTCACCTGTCTGTATCATGACAGTTAATGAATTTTTTGCCCTTGTCAACGCAACATACAGCAGATTTGCCCTTTCCTGCTCGTCAAAATATTTATTCTTATATCTGATATATTCATTTAAGAAAAAATTCCTCTTTTCGTTCCCGGCAGGTGTTGAGTATCCTGCTACAGAAAAACAGGTTTGATTATCATCCTGCTCCCAAAGATTAATATAATTAAAA
>JAWOER010000002.1:0-5853 GCA_046482655.1 Candidatus Delongbacteria bacterium
CTTTTGTTGAATATAACTTTGTTACCTCCAGGGTCTTGAGTGCCTCGTCCGGTTTGTACTGCCTTAAAAGAATTTTACATTTTAACAAGAGTGAATCATTGAGTCTGAAATATCTTTTTAACAGAGCCTGTATATCAATAGACTTATTGACGCTTTGCAGGGCAGTATCCAGCTTTCCCGTCTGGTAAAAAAGCTTAGCTCTGTGATAATATATGCTCCCCGTAAGATCCACTATATTGACATCTTCGGGTTTTTCGACGCCGCAGTTGATAAGTTTTTCTGCATCATTAAGCTGTAATGATCTGATCTTGAAATCGGATAGTCTGTGAGAAGATTCAACTTCATAAACAATATTATTCTGATCTTTGGCGATGGCATTGCATTCGCTGTAGCAGCTTATAGAATTATCACGGTCGAGTATTCTCTTATACATATCTCCCAAACAGACCAAAGCTTCCAGTATATCATCAATTTCATTATATTTTTTAAATATCTCGAGCGCAGATCTCATATCGTCGAGAACTTTTACAAATTCTCCACGCTTCATTTTTACATAAGAAATTTTTAAAATTATCCGGGACCGTAAAAGCTCCTGCTTCTGTTTGCTGTATATTTTAAGTGAACGGATAAAATATTTCATAGCTTTTTTATATCTTCCGCCGTTCTTGTAATAATCTCCCAGCCACATATAATACGAGGCTTTTGCTTCTTTGGGCAGCGATCTTTTAAGCTTAAAATTTATTAACCACTTTCTCGTCTCCTCCAAATAATCGTAGCGGCCGGCCTTGGAAGAACATTCATATTTAACCAGTTTTATCCTCAATTTGTTGATCTCGGAAATATCTGTTTCCTTTTTCTCAAAATTCACCAGCTGGTCCAGTACGGTATCATAATTTCCCAGTGCGGCCTGATTCTGAATTATAGTTACAAAAGTATTTGCCTTTCTTTGCGGGTCTGTCTCGATGCCGTAGAGCCTTTTTAAATTGGTTACAGCGAATTCCAAATTGTTTTCTTCGAATGATTTGTTTATCGAAGCCTCCAGCATCTCGATAGCTTTCTGCTTGTTAAAACTTCTGAAATAATAATCTGTAAGAGCATAAACATTCTCGCTTGTTATACCGAATCTTTTTTCTATCTCAACAGCGGTCATTTCGTTCCATTTTAAATAATCTGTCTTCTGAAAATCTTTCATAACCGCATTTAAAAAAAGTTTTTTTGTAAGATAGTAGCGGTACCCGTCAAAATATTTTATTTTTTCTACTATCTCGGAATCTGTAAGTTTAAATAGATATTTAATTGCTATCTGCAGATTTATTTTGGTCACTTTGGCTATAGTTCTCAGCATATAGAAGGGCGTCGGTCTGGCCAGTATCATAAGCTCTTTGATTATTGCCTGTTCTATATTGGAGAACTTTTTAAAATTGTTATAGGTTATGTCTCTGAGCCCCAAATTCATTTCGTTAATAAATCCGGGATCCAGGGACCAGTTCATTTGTGCTCTGTTTAAATACCCGTGATTAAACAAATATATCAAAAGTTCATTTATGTAGTAGGGAATACCGCCGGTAAATCTGTGAATAAAGCTCATTATCTCATCGCGCACGGGGGTTTTTGAAAGAAGCTCACTTACATATTCTGTAGTTTCGTTTAGAGCCAGGGGATTGATCTCGATCTTGTGAATATGATCTCTCAACCTTTTTAATGTAATTTTGTGATAAGACTTCAGATTTTCGATCTGGACAGTGGAGACTATCATAAATGCCATTTCTTTTTCCGGGCTCTTTCTCATTTCTCTTGTCAGATTTTCCAAAAGATTGATCGACGAGGAATTTGCATTGTCAAAATCCTTTATTTCCAGAACGAATTTGAATTTAGTGGAAAAAGAGCAAAAGAAATCAACTATCGCGTCTATCTCACTTAATTTTTGTATCTTGGCTTCAGAATCGGTTTCGGTGGACTCGATTTCATCTTTGCTCTCAAACAGGAACCTCAGATCGGGATAATCCTTTAGACTGAGCCTGTGTATCCTGAACATTTCCTGGATTATGATCTCGAATGCCTGGTATTTTGTTTCGTCACCTCTTACAAAGTTGGCGGTATAATATCCTATCCCCTCATTAAGCTGAATAAGATACTTATATTCTCTTAAAATCGAAGATTTTCCGTTACCGTACCTGCCTATAAGGAATATAGGTTTGTTGTCAAAAAATACTTTCTCCTGAAATACTTTTGAGGAATTGGATAGAAGAAACTTGAGTTCTTTCTGCCTTCCAATCAGTTTTCCCGAAGAAATATATGACCTGATGCCGAGGCCTGTAAAAAGATACTGGGTGTCCAGATCTTTTCTTTTTTCTGCATTATCGATCAGATCGATAATAATTTCATCTGCACTTTCATACCTGTTTTCCGGATCGGGCTGCATCATTTTTGAAATGACCCTCGATAATTTTGGAGGCACCCCCTTTCTGATCTCTGCAAGGGGAATATATTTGCCCCTTATAGAATTGGCAATGATCTCGCCTCTGTCCTTTCCCTTAAAGGGCAGCTTGCCTGTAATGCTGAAATAAAAAGTCACCCCGAGCGAAAAAAAATCTATTCTGTGCGTCACCTCTTTCTTTTGTATGAGCTCGGGGGCAATAAACTGAAGTGTTCCTCTAACCTCCGTTGTGTTTTTTGAACCGGCAAAACCGAAGTCCATGATCTTTAATTTACCGTAACTGTCTATAAAAATATTATCCGGCTTAATATCATAATGTATTACATCTTTTGAATGAATATATGACAATGCTCTGCACGCCTGCACCAGGTTATTTTCGACTTTTTCCCAGGAAAAACTTTCCTTTAATGACCGGAACAGGGATTTTCCCTGAATATATTCCATTGTAAAAAAAAGTTCCTCTGAATCCTTGTCAATATCAAAATCGTGTACTTTTACCAGATTCGGGTGTATCAGCGATATCAGAAATTTAAATTCATGCTTGAATACATTGACGGCTTTTTTGGATAGAATTTCTTTTTTTATCTTCTTTAAAGCAAGTATCTTACCGTTTTCAAAATGGTCCGCCACCTTATATACACTTCCGAACCCTCCCTGTCCGAGAACCTGTATTATTTCGTATCTCTGATTTATAAGATCCATAAAAGACCCTGTAGTAACATTAATTTAAGTATGTAAACTAATGAAAAAAAATGTAAAAAAGCAACAAAAATCATCTCTCTAAAAAAATATTCATATACACAAATATTTCACTTGCAAAATTTTTTCCGCTTTCTTATATTTCACGGTCTAAGCGAGAGTAGCTCAGTGGTAGAGCACGACCTTGCCAAGGTCGGGGTCGCGGGTTCAACCCCCGTCTCTCGCTCTTTTTTTTGGCGACGTAGCCAAGTGGTAAGGCAGAAGTCTGCAAAACTTCCATTCACCAGTTCGAATCTGGTCGTCGCCTCTTTTTTTGTTTAGAATAGCTGGAGTGGTGGAATTGGTAGACACAAGGGACTTAAAATCCCTCGGTATTCGTACTGTGCCGGTTCAAGTCCGGCCTTCAGCACAAAAAGGAGAGAAATCTCCTTTTTTTAGTTTACCTCATTTGCGGGAATAGCCAAGCGGAAGAGCATCAGATAATATTTATATTGAGCGTTTATGGAGAACTGTAAAATATAAAAACTAAGTAATAAGCCCTTTGTAGAGCCAAAATAAAGCTCTTATTCATTGACTTTTATATATAAAAAATTTATTTTTACCTGTTAATAAAAACTATGTACCGGGATCAGTGGTAAGATGAAAGAGTTAATTGAAAGAAGAAATGAAATACTAAAGGATATAAGATCCTCATCTTCAACAGAAGAAACTGAAGAAAAAAGGATACGGTATTTGTCAAAAAAAGGCGAGATCACTCTGCTTTTTAGGCAAATAAAATCAATAGCTCCCGAAAAAAGGAAAGAATTCGGACAGTTTGTCAATTCGCTGCGTGAAGATGCTTTTGAGCTTGTAAACTCCTTAAAACAAAAATTTTCTGAAGGTAAAAAAGAGAAAATAGACATAACCCTGCCGGGAAGAAAATATAAAAAAGGCACTTTTCATCCTCTAAACCTCATCAAAGATGAAGTTAAAAATATATTCGGACGAATGGGATTTTCTGTTGCTACCGGACCCGAGGTGGAAACAGAATACTATATTTTCGACGCGCTCAACATGCCCTCCTGGCACCCGGCACGAAAGGTGACCGATTCTTTGTATGTGGAAAAGAACAAACTGCTCCGGACAGAAACTTCATCTGTTCAGATAAGGACGATGGAAAAAGGAAAACCACCGTTCAGGATAATATCGCCGGGAAGAGTGTACAGGAACGAAAAAGAAAATGCAACGCATACCGCCATGTTCACCCAGTGCGAAGGTCTTTATGTCAACAGAAATGTTTCGTTCGCCGAACTTAAAGGAACTTTAAAAGAATTTTTTAAGGCACTGTACGGCAGGGATACGCAGGTCCGCTTCAGACCCCATTATTTTCCGTTCACAGAACCTTCTGCCGAAGTCGATGTGAGCTGTTTTAAATGCGGCGGAAAAGGATGTTCACTGTGCAAAAAAAGCGGTTGGCTTGAGCTGGGCGGATGCGGAATGGTGCATCCGAAAGTTTTGGAAAATGTCGGCGTAGACACAGAAGAATACACAGGTTTTGCCTTCGGGCTGGGCATAGAAAGGATAGCAATGCTCAAATACGGAGTTAATGACATAAGAGACTTTACTGAGAACGATCTCAGGTTTCTGGAACAATTTTAAAATTTAAGGATCGGAAAAAACATGAAAATTTCAGCCGGATGGCTTAAAAAATATACAGATTTTGAGATAACTTCTGCCAATATAGATGATATTATACACAAACTTGCCATACTTGGATTTGAGTGCGAAAATGTCGAACATATTAAAAACGATTACGAAAATTTTGCGGCAGGAAAAGTGCTTGAATGTTCCAAACATCCCAATGCGGATAAACTGAGTTTGTGCAAAGTGGATGTCGGTTCGGAGGTGCTGCCTATAGTATGCGGTGCCCCCAATGTTGCTCAGGGCCAGACCGTTCCGGTTGCGCTTACAGGAGCTAAAATAGGTGATCTTACCATAAAAAGAACAAAGCTGAGAGGAATAGAATCCTGCGGGATGATCTGTTCGGAGGATGAGCTGAATATATCGGCCGATCATGACGGCATCATGCTCCTTGACGAAAGTATAGAGGCAGGAACACCGCTGAAAGATGTTTTGGGATACAGAGACACAGTTCTGGAACTTGAAGTGACGGCCAACAGAGCGGATATTTTGGGATACATCGGTTTTGCAAGAGAATTTGCATATCTTACAGACTCCGCATTCAGATATCCTGAATTCGAGCTGGCAGAATCTAAAGAAAGAACAGAAGATAATATCAAGATCGAAATAGCGGATAAAAAAGCATGCCCCAGATACTGTGCAAGGGTGATCAGGAACATAAAGGTCGGCCCTTCTCCATTATGGCTCAAACAGTATTTGACCGCAACCGGTCTCAGACCTATCAACAATATTGTAGATATTACAAATTTTGTAATGCTCGAAACCGGACATCCGCTCCACGCTTTCGACCTTTCCAACCTTGCAGGCAGAAAGATCCTTGTAAGAAAGGCAGAAAAAGGAGAAAAGTTCACAACACTTGACGAAAAAGAATATACACTAAATGAAGATATACTCATGATCTGCGATGCCGACAAACCCGTTGCACTCGCAGGAGTTATGGGCGGAATGAACAGCGGTGTCAGTAATAAAACGGTCGATGTACTTTTGGAAGTGGCATATTTCGATCTCGCGGCGGTCAGAGAAACTGTCAAACTGAC
>JAWOER010000013.1:0-4094 GCA_046482655.1 Candidatus Delongbacteria bacterium
GAATTGAGAAGGAACGCTCCGCCCTTTTTTAGCCCCTTAAGCATATCATACTGATTGATATAAGCAGGAACATGACAGGCTACAAAATCGGGTGCATTGACGAGATACGGGCTTCTTATAGGATTGTCGCCGAACCTGAGGTGAGACGCTGTAAAGCCTCCCGATTTCTTGGAATCGTAGGCAAAATATGCCTGACAGTATTTATCTGTCGTTTCTCCGATGATCTTGATCGAATTTTTGTTCGCGCCGACCGTTCCGTCGGAGCCGAGTCCGAAGAATTTTGCCGCAAAAAGACCTGTTCTGTCAACCTCAACATGCTCGTCGATCGGAAGTGATTTGAAGCTTACATCGTCAACTATTCCGATAGTAAATCCGTCTTTAGGTTCGTTCATTTCAAGATTTTTAAAAACTGCATATATCTGATCAGGTGTTGTATCTTTTGAAGAAAGTCCGTACCTTCCGCCAACGATAACAGGTTTTTCCTTCTGATCATAGAATATTGATCTTACATCAAGATACAGCGGTTCACCGGCAGAGCCCGGTTCTTTTGTTCTGTCGAGCACAGCTATCCTTTTTACTGTTGAAGGCAGCACCTTCATAAAATATTTTTTGGAAAAGGGTCTGTAGAGATGAACTGTTATCAGGCCAGTTTTTTTGCCGGAGCCATTCAAATGATCTACGGTCTCTTTGACAGTTTCTGTTACTGACCCCATAGCTACTATAATATTTTCCGCTTCGGGAGCACCGTAGTATGTGAAGGGATGATACTCTCTGCCTGTCCGTTCTGTTATCTTCTGCATATATTCTTCAACAATATCAGGTACGGCCTCATAAAATTTGTTCGTCACTTCGCGCGTCTGAAAATATATATCGGGATTCTGTGCCGTTCCCCGCGTTACGGGATGCTCGGGGTTCAAAGCGTTGTCTCTAAACTTTTTTAATTCATCATAGTCAATAAGATCCGCGAGGTCTTCATTTTCAAAATATTCCACCTTCTGAATCTCATGAGATGTTCTGAATCCGTCAAAGAAGTGAACGAAAGGGATCCTCGACTTTATGGCACTCAGATGAGCCACGCCTGCAAGATCCATTATCTGCTGAACACTTCCTGTAGCCAAAAATGAAAATCCTGTCTGTCTCGCGCTCATAACATCACTGTGGTCGCCGAAAATAGACAAAGCCTGTGCTGCAATACTTCTTGCACTCACATGAAATACACCGGGTAAAAGCTCTCCGGACATCTTATACATATTCGGTATCATAAGCAAAAGTCCCTGAGAAGCTGTAAAAGTACTGGTCAGCGCGCCTGCCTGCAACGATCCGTGGACAGCACCCGAAGCTCCGCCTTCGGACTGCATTTCTGTTACCTGAACGGTCTCACCAAAAATATTCTTTCTTCCGTAAGCTGACCATTCGTCAATATATTCAGCCATATTTGAAGATGGGGTTATCGGATAGATAGCGGCAACTTCGCTGAACATATAGGCTACATGAGCTGCGGCAGTGTTCCCGTCGCATGTCATAAATTTTTTTTCTTTCATTACCTGACTCCTTCTATTATCATTTAACTTTTTTAGACTTTGAGCAACCTTAAAAATACAGTTTTTCGGCTGATTTAGCAAGTTTATTTTTTGTTAAAAAGGATTAAAATATCTGTTTTTAGCAATTAAAAACCCTTTGGTGGGCCGCTATATGAACCACCTTATTGTTTACATTTAATCTGGTTGACTATAAAACGATTGTAGCATATATTTACACTACTTTAAATTATAGTCAGATGATAATTAAAATAGGAGCAGAAAATGCAAAAAGGTTCTATTGCGATCCTGTGCGGCGGGGGACCGGCACCCGGAATTAACACTGTTGTTGCTACTATCGCAAAAAGATTTTTATCCGACGGCTATTCAGTTCTGGGTCTGCACTATGGCTACAAAACCCTGTTCAGCAAAGAGCCAGCGCTGACTGAACTGGATTTTGATCTTGCCGACAGAATATTCAACCAGGGCGGCTCATATTTAAGGATGAGCCGGTATAAGCCGAAAGATACAGAATTCTCGACAGAATTTTTTATAAATTATAATATAAAGCTTTTGGTAACTGTCGGAGGAGACGACACTGCATCAACAGCGAACAGGATAACGAACTTTCTAAAAAACAATAATGTCCGCATCCAAAACATTCATGTGCCAAAAACCATAGACAACGACCTTCCGCTGCCCGAACATCTGCCCACATTCGGATACCAATCGGCAAAGAACCAGGGCGTAAGGATAGCTACGACCGTGTATGAGGACGGAAGGACGAGCGGGAACTGGTTCGTGGTCTGTTCAATGGGAAGGGAAGCCGGCCATCTCGCGTTCGGCATAGGTGCAAGCGCACAGTACCCCATGATCATAGTGCCCGAAATGTTCAAAAATGTCAAGATCACTTTTGAAAGAATAACGAGAATGATGGTCTCATCTATCGTAAAAAGAATATTATCGGGCATTGATTACGGTGCGGTAATGATCAGCGAGGGAATATTTCACTTTATGTCGATAGAAGAGATCCTTGCATCGGGCATAAAGTTCTCGTACGATGAGCACGGTCATCCCGAGCTGGGCAAGGTGAGCAAGGCGCATATTTTCAATACACTGCTGCAGCTCGAGCTCAACAGACTCAGGATAAAGGTAAAAAGCAGGCCTGTCGAAATAGGATATGAGATAAGGTGTATCGATCCGATAGCCTTTGACCTGCGCTACTGTTCCTCGCTCGGGAACGGGGTAAAAGAGCTGTTCGACAGGGGAGAAAGCGGCTGTATCGTGGTATCGATGCCGGACGGAAAAGTAAGACCTTTATACTTAAATGATATCGCAGGGGAGAACGGAAAGATCAAACCCAGACTGCTCGATACCGAAAATGAATCATATAAACTGATATTTAACAGTATGGACGCTATAACGGAAAGTGACTATGATGAAGCAAAGAAATATCTTTCACGACCGGAAAAATATTACCTTAAAAATATTCTTGAGAATTAAAGGAGTCAAAAATGAGTGAGAACAAAGAAAAATTTAAGATGCTGGACCTGTCGATCGCACAGATAGAAAAAGCCTACGGAAAAGGAACGATCATGAAGCTTGGAGAAGACAAACCTATATTAAAGCTCGCGGCTATATCGACAGGCTCGATCGGACTGGATATCGCAACAGGCATCGGAGGTTTTCCGAGAGGAAGGATCATCGAAATATTCGGGCCCGAAAGTTCGGGCAAAACAACTCTTGCGCTGCATTCTATTGCCCAGGCGCAAAAAGCCGGGGGGATAGCGGCTTTTGTGGATGCGGAACACGCCATGGACACCGGATACGCCGAAAAGATCGGAGTGGATGTAAAGAACCTTCTCGTTTCCCAGCCCGATTACGGAGAGCAGGCAATGGATATTACAGAAACTTTGGTAAGATCCAATGCCATAGATATCATAGTAGTTGATTCTGTGGCCGCACTCACTCCGAAAGCAGAGATCGAGGGCGATATGGGTGACTCTCACATGGGACTGCAGGCAAGGCTCATGTCACAGGCTTTAAGAAAGCTCACATCCTCTATCTCAAGATCAAAATGTATCGTGATCTTTATTAATCAGATAAGGATGAAAATAGGGGTCATGTTCGGCAACCCCGAAACCACCACCGGCGGAAACGCACTCAAATTCTATTCGTCATTACGGCTGGATGTAAGAAGAATATCCAGCATAAAGGACAAGGAGAATTTTACGGGTAACCGCACAAGGGTAAAGGTCGTAAAGAACAAGGTCGCGCCGCCTTTCAAAACTGCCGAATTCGATATGATCTACGGAGTCGGAATTTCAAAAACGGGCGAAATAATCGATCTCGCGGTCGAAAATGATATTATAAAAAAATCAGGATCATGGTTCTCTTACGGTGACGACAGGATCGGGCAGGGAAAGGATAAGGTAAAACTGTATTTTGACGAAAACCCCGCAGTACTGACAGAGATCGAGGATAAGCTAAAAGAAATATATGCCATATAATTAAAAAATTCAGAGGATATCGTGGAAGACTTGGGCAAACTGATAAACACCAGGATCGAAAAAATAA
>JAWOER010000143.1:0-2779 GCA_046482655.1 Candidatus Delongbacteria bacterium
GATGTGATCATGCCGGATATGAACGGTGACGAGATAGGGGACAGGATACTGGAACAATATCCCGCTACAAAGATCATTTATATGTCGGGATATACAGAGAGCACTATAATGGATTTTAGCCTTTTGGACAAGAATAAGATATATTTACAAAAACCTTTTTCCAGGCAATCATTAATACAGTCGGTAAGAAAGATACTCAAAAGTTAGAGAACCCAGGTGATCTGATCAATAAATATCGTGTTGTCCTGCAAATAGGATATATACAGTTTGTCATCGGAAAATGCGTACTCAGCTTTTTTAAAAGGACCCAGCTCCATTCCGTTGACATTCAGATATATACCGTCCTCTAGTTCATACTTGAAAATAAAAATTTTACTGTCGGGAGAAAAGGATGGAAAATCCGCATGTAGAAAAGGTCCGTAGGTATGATCTGTGATCTGCACATAATAATGAGTCTGCGAGTAATGAATAAATGCAAACTTCTTCTGATCCGGGCTAAAGATGGGAAAATAGACCTGAAGATTTTTATTTCTGGAAAAATACTTTCTGTTGTTAATATGAAGATTATAAAAATCAGACTGAGAATCCTTGTATTTGAAGGCAAACAGCGTATCATCCGGTAAAAATTTCCAGTCTGAAACAGAGTTAAAAGGACCCAGTACGGTATCACCGATGCTGACAAACCAGCTTCCCTTGCTTTTGAACACAAGTACGACGATACCGATAGAATTGGTCAGAAAATCCATTATATCGGCATCATTTTCCGATATATCGCCGTTCACAGATATAAAGGACTGTAATTTTGAAAATAAAGGCCCTGTTTTTACTCTTTTGGTGTATCTGTAACTGTAACCGCTTCCCTTGTTGCTGAGTATAAGATTTGATGCGCTTTCGTACATTCCGTGCAGCTCTTTACCCACATGAACGAATTGCCTCGCATTCCTTGTGAATATAAATCCGTAATTGTCCTTAAAATCACCAACTTTGACATCGGAAACATAAATATAGGGACCGAATATTTCACCATTGATATTTACATAATAATTATCATACTGCTTTTGAAAAATAAAGCAGTAATTTTTTCCGTTGGGGCTTATATCTACATTCGAGATCTTTATATACGGACCATATTCATATTCATCGACCACAACAAAAAACTGCCCCATCTTATTATAGGAAAATACATATTCTTCTTCCGAAGAACTTAGTGAGTATTCAGTTATGTCATTAAAGACGCCCACATCCCCCACAACCATATGATAGACCGTTTCCTTGTCTTTAAGTGAACGCACCAACGCTATTTTTTTATTCATCACAGGAACAGAATAAGATTCATAACCTCCAATAACAAAGGTTCCGATCTGGATCATGTTTACTTCGCTTTTTTTATAGATCAGAAAATAGGAATCAGATTCTCTGTAATAATGCAGATCTGAACAGTTCTCAAAAGGTCCGAGAACATTTTCGTTGATCCTGGCAAAATATTCACCCGTCTCTTTTTTATAAATGAAGGCATAGAATTTTTTTTCATAATCCACCGCAAGATCGCGGACAAATTCATATCCGCCCATTATTTCATCATCTTTTCGGACATATTCTCTGCCGTTATTTTTATAATGGATCATAAATGATGATCCGTCGCCGGATAAAAAAACATTATATATATTTTTATAGCTTCCGTATTTCTTATTATTAATTAAAGCAAAGGCGCTTCCGTAGGTCTCATACAGAATAAAGTATGTTATATTCTCATTAAAATTAAAATCTTTTATTTTGTTGAACGGGCCGACGATCCGTCCCTTTATATTAATATAATCCTGATTGGAATCTTTTATAAGACCCAAAGCTTTTGTAAAATTCGAGTATTTAAAAACAAATATCTTTCCGCCTTTTTTAAATTGGACCCGCTCAACACTGTTAAAGCCTCCAAATATTTCATCGCCGGACTGTGCAAAATATTTACCTTCGATCTTATAGACGAATAAAAAATTCTTTCCCTGCGGAGCAAGATGAAGATTTGCGTGATCAAAATATTCTTCAGATACAAATTCTTTTATTCTAAAAAGATTTATTGCCATTTTTATTAATCCCTGATTAGTTCGTTACTAAGTGTGAAATATACCGTTGTACCTTTGTTCTTTCCTTCTGATTCGGCATATATTCTGCCGTTGTGTATTTCAATGGTTTTTCTGCAGAAAGCCAGTCCCATACCGGAACTCAAAATGTCCCCTTCATTCAGTCTTTCTCCGGGCAAAAAGATTTTTTCCAGATCGCTTTCTGCTATCCCGCTGCCGTCATCTTTTACATAATAGCCCTTTCTCTCATCGTATCCTATAACAATATTTTTTCCGCCGTATATTACTGCATTGGCTATCAGATGGTGGTATAACAGTTTTATGTTCTCTTTGTCACCATAAATGTTTTTAATAGAAGAAGGGTTATCAATTTTTACTTTTGCTCCGTATTTATCGGTTAAATATTTTTTATCTGAAATCACCTTTTTTATCAGGTCTGAAACATCTATCATTTCAAAGGGATTTTTTACAGAATTGATCTTGGAAATGTCAAAGAAGTTTTTAAAAAGAGAAGTCATGCTCTTAGTATTTGCAATTATTCTGTTAAGATATTCCACCGACTCGGTGCTCATTTTTTCTTTTTTGCATGACCGGATCAGTAAATTTGCAAAACCTTCGATACTTATAAGCGGTATCTGCAGATCGTGCGTTGTTACATATATCAGGTTTTTCATGTCTCTGTTGGTACGGTTTATCTCGTTCTC
>JAWOER010000235.1:0-2838 GCA_046482655.1 Candidatus Delongbacteria bacterium
TTTAAAAATAAAATATTATACACCCTGCCTGTAATATTATCAGCTGTTTCGCTCGGACTGATCTTCCCCTCCTCCAAAAGCACTTATCTGATTTTTATTTTACTTCTACCCCTTATACACACCCTAAAAAAACAACCCGAAAAGGCCTCCGGAAACAGTTTTATTTTTGGTTTCTTTTTGTCAGCAAGCGCCTGTTACTGGATATTCTTTAATTCAGGGACCGAACTGTGGATAAGGATATTTTCAGGACTAGGTCTTTTTGTAATAAACGCTCTGTATTATGCCCTGTTCGGGTTTATTTACAAGCACTCTCACAGATTGATCGGGAAAAAAGCGATCTGGATACTGCCTCTTCTGTGGGGTGGAATGGAAACCGCAATGTTGTTTGAGGAATTCGCTTTTCCATGGACATATATTGCGCATACTATGACAGGCAAGACCGAATTTATCCAAATTGCAGAATTTTTGGGCGTTACTTCTGTTTCTATCGCTGTTCTTTATATATCAATACTGACATATAAGTTTTTTTCTAATATATTCAATAAGAATTACTTTCCTGCGTTTATCAGAATCCAGCTTGCTGTTTTGCTTTTTACAGGACTACTGATCTTCGGTCGTATCAGATTGAACAGTACGGCGCTTAATACTGACGATGCAGATATAATCAAGGCAGTGCTCATACATCCGGGACTGGATGTGGAGTATAAATGGGAAAAGAAAAATTTTCAGGCTATTATAAATGCACAAATGGCATTGAGCAGGTCTTCTCTTATGCACAAGCCTGATCTCATAATATGGGGCGAGAGTAATTTTCCGGGGTATCTTGAAAATTATCCGTCATATACAGCTGATTTCATACTGTTCGCCGCAGAAAAAAAGGTTGACCTCTGTATTGGCTCTCTCGGATATGATTTTTATCCCGAAACAGACTCCTTTAAAAAATTTAACAGTACTTTTTTCTTTGATCAAAAAAAACATGTTTCAAGGTATGACAAACGAAAACTTGTCCCTTTTGGAGAAAGCTTTCCTTTTGCATGGGTTCTTACTTTTCTCAAGGACATATCTCTCGGTCAGGCTAATTTCGATAAAGGCGAGAATAATAAACCCTTCGAAATGACATCAGAAAATAAATTCCACACGAACATCTGCTACGAAGCACTTTTCCCCTATTACAATGCGTCTCTTGTCAGAAAAGGATCAGAATTTATCGTCAATGTTTCAAACGATGCCTGGTATGACGGAACGAGACAGGTTTTCCAGCACAGCAGATTCAATGTTTTCAGAGCTGTAGAGAACAGAAGAAGCATCGTAAGGCTTGCAAATAAAGCGGAGAATTCCCTCTTCCTTCCGACAGGTGAACAGCAGATACTATTTTATAACAAAAAAAATACTCATAAAACGATCAGCGTACCATTGAACGAACAGATGACATTCTTTAGCCTGTACGGCAGGTATTTCGCACTTTTCCTACTATTATTGAACGGATCTGTACTCGTGGCCGGTCTGTTAAAGAGAAAGAAATTACCGGAGAAAATATGAAAATAATTTATCTTATAAAATATGGCGAGCTTATGCTCAAGAAAAAGAACAGACGCTTCTTTGAGGATATGGTCATAAAGAACTGCTTCGCTGTATTAAGAGGCCATAAAATAAAAAAAGTAAAACTTTTCGGGAGATTTCTATTCGAAGCTGAAGTGACTGATGAAGCTGAAAAGAACATCATCACTGAAAAACTCAGTACAAGAATTTTCGGACTGAACAGCATAAGTCCGGGTGTCGAGATCGAAAACGATCTGGATAAGATCGCCGCTGAATGTATCAGGCAGGCAGAAATCGAGATCGCTGAGAATGATCCCAAAACTTTTAAGATCGAGGTTAGAAGACCTTTTAAGAATTTTGAAAGATCTTCAATTCAGATAGCTTCAGATCTTGGATCTGCTGTTTGGACCAAATTCCGGCACCTTAAGGTCAATCTCGTCGATCCCGACATGACAATTCATGTTGAGCTGCTTCAAGATTTTACTATCGTATATTCAAAAAAATATCAGTGCCTAAAGGGCCTTCCGGTCGGATCATCAGGAAGGGTCGGGCTTCTGCTTTCGGGAGGGATCGATTCGCCTGTAGCAGGTTACCTCGCGCAAAAGAGGGGCTGTTACCTTAACTGCATATACTTCCACTCCCCGCCCCACACTTCCCAGAAAGCGAAAGAGAAGGTTTTTGAGCTCGCAAGGAAGCTCAAGAATTATCAGACCGGCATTAGAATATTCACTGTCAATTTTACAGAAATTCAGCTTATGCTCAAAAAGCTCACAGATGAACAGTATTTTGTGGTTCTGGGAAGAAGGATGATGATGAGGATAGCGAATGCTATAGCAAAAGAGCATGGATTCAAAGCGCTGGTCACGGGTGAAAGTTTAGGTCAGGTTTCAAGCCAGACGCTTGAGAATATTCACTGCACAGACACTATAGCCAAACTGCCGGTTTTAAGGCCGCTGATCTGTTTTGATAAAGAAGAAACCATTGGTATAGCGCGCAAAATCGGCACTTTTGAAGTTTCAACTCTTCCATACGATGACTGCTGTACGCTCTTTCTTCCGCCGAACCCGAACACAAAGTCGAAGACTAAATACCTTGAGAGAGAAGAAGAGAAGATTGATATCGATGCGATCATTAAGAAAGCTGTAGAAACTGCCGAAGTAACAGATCTGTGACTGTAATAAATTAGACGGGATTCTTATGCTTTACCGTATAACCGCAGACATAATCGTCCTTGTACACCTGCTTTTCATTGCTTTCGTCGTACTAGGCGGTTTTTTGGCCTTTTACAGAAAATGGTTT
>JAWOER010000259.1:0-3665 GCA_046482655.1 Candidatus Delongbacteria bacterium
CTCCCGAAACTCTTTTTAAAACATTACCCTCTTTGACTAGATAATAGAGCTCTTTTCTCATTCTTTCGTCAAAACCGACATATTCGGCAGAACCCGAAAAAACAGAGTCAAACTCCCTGCAGTGAAAACAACTTTTATACCCCGAAGAACAAGAAAAATCCCTTTCCTTCACTGCCTCTGAAATTTGAAGAGCTATCTTTTTTATCCTCTCAAGATGTTCCTCAAGATGGCCCGTATCGCGCAAGGCAGGCTCGTCTTCATTATTCAAGTACCAATAACTTGCCCTTTTTATATTCTTGTCAAAGTTTTTACGGGCAAGAATAAGGTATATGGGAAGCTGGAGAGAATTGCTGTTTTCTTCGTTTTTTCCGGTCTTAAAATCAATTATATGAAGCTCTCCCGTAGAAAGAATTTCTATCCAGTCAATACTCCCGACCAGCTCTATATTCTCAAAGAGAGAAAGCTTGGGAAAAGTATTGTTTGTATCAAGTGCCGGAGAAGAAAGAAGTTTTGAACTTTCCGCCTTTTTAATCATTTCCTCTCCTCTCTTTTTAAATTCCTTTTCCTGTTCTTCGGAAATAAAACCGCCTTTTTTTCCTCTGCAATCCTCCCATATCTCATCATATCTTTCAAGCAAAGAGAGTTCTTTTCTTTTTTTAACGGGATAAGAAGAAAGCTTTTCTATCGTTTCGTGTACCGCCGTGCCGAGAGAAAGATAAGGACTTACAACCTGAATTCTGTTATTGGTCTTAGGGTTTCTGTATAAATGTTTGTAATAATAGGCTCTTTTGCATTTACCAAAGTCTGAAATTGCCGAATGGGAAATCCAAAGAGTGTTTCTGTTAATCATAATGGCTTTCTAAAAACTTTAAAGCTTCTTCCGTGTTATCTGCCAAATAATATATCTCCATATCTTTTTTGGCAATAGACTTATTTTTATAAAGCTCTTTTTCTATCCATTCAAGAAGAGGACTCCAGTAGCTTTTATGAATTAAAATAACGGGAATCCTTTTAATCTTTTTAGTCTGTATAAGGGTTACAATCTCAAAAAACTCGTCAAGAGTTCCAAACCCTCCGGGGAAAAAGATATAGGCCTCCGAGGCAAAAGTAAGCATTACCTTTCTTACAAAAAAATATCTGAAAGAGACTGATTTTTTAACATATTTATTTATTCTCTGTTCTTTAGGCAGATCTATATTTATTCCCAAGGACTCTCCCTTCGCTTTAAAAGCACCCTTGTTTGCCGCTTCCATAATTCCTCCCCCGCCTCCCGTAACAACAGTATATCCCTTTTTTGAAAGATTAAAAGAAAGCTCTTCCGCTTCCTTATAATACTTGTGTAAAGGTCCTGTCCTTGCCGAACCGAAGAAGGTAACAGTTTTATTATACCTGTTTAAAAAATTAAAGCCCTCAATAAATTCGCTTACTATTCTTGATATCCTTACAGGGGAAATATTCTTAATGTGTCTTTTTTGAATTTTATCGTCTTTTTTCATAATAATATCTCTTTTTTCCAACTTCTTTCGGGAAGTGGTTCTGCTCTACCTTACCATAATCATGAGCATATTTGTAGCCCTTGCCGTAATCAAGCTCTTTCATTAAAGCAAAAGGTGCAACACCGATTGATTTTGCTTTTGCAATCCACAGTGAAATCGGTGAACGTGCTCTTGCGGCCAAAGTGAATGGAAAGATTGTACCGCTTCGGCAAAAAATAAACAGTGGTGATCAGGTTGAAATCATTACCGGGAAGCATATCAATCTGAATCCGGACTGGATCAATGATGTGGTAACCCATAAGGCCCGCGCGCGGCTTCGTCAGTTTATCAAACAGAAAGAACGCAAGGTTTCGGACGAAGGCCGCAAGTTGTGGGATAAGAAAGCTGACCGGGCCGGAATTGAAATTTCTGATCAGGAACTGGCCAAAGTAGCTAACAAGCTTAAATATCCTTCATTGCAGAAGCTGTTTTTTGACATCGGTTCGGGTGTCTATGATGTCAATAAAATGATGAAAGCTGTTAAAAGCTACATGAGTAAAGGTCGGATTGAAGACCAGGAGTCCAGGACAGCCGAAGAGATATCCACCTCCGATCATTATCAGATAGCCTACAATGTCAACGAAACCGGAAGAGGCGGTGAAGGCCTTATTCTGAACGGAGAGTTGACAGACGTCCGTTACAGCTATGCCCGGTGCTGCAACCCCATTCCGGGAGACGATGTGGTCGGATTTATCAGCAGGGAAGGGGATATCAAAATCCACCGTGTCAGCTGCAAAAATACTCGTCACCTTATCAAAACATAAAAATGTTGATAGTCTTTTTCTCTATAACCGGTTTGTGATCGATTATATGTATGTAAACTATCCTTAATTTCTTGATTATACTTAAATTCCTTATCTTCTATATATTTAATTTCGCCCATAAGGTCACCTATTTTCAATATAAACTTGTATATATCTGTTTAAATTATAGCATATTTTAGGGCTTTAAACAATTTACACATATTATCTTTATTTTCACTTATTACCATTAATCCCTTATAATCAAAAAACCAAGACAATATTGTTAATATAGCTTGGTTTTAATTCTTTTAACATTACTTAAAAATTGTATTGTTTAAATTTAATATTTTGACTAATTCTTGAATGCTTTTTAATTCTTCTTGATATTCATTAAAAATTGTTTGGTCTACTTTCTTAAAAGCTTTTAAATCAAAGTAATCTTTTCTTGTATCAATGGCAATAAATAATTTATTTCTTTTAAAAGAAAAACTGATTTTATCCATATATTTTCTATCAAAATATATTAATTTCTCCATAAAATCAGGTGTTAAAATATAAAATGCTTCATGTTCACCAGATCGAGTATCATTACCTGCTGCTGTAATCGGTATATTGCCATTATGTGTCATATCTGTTGCCTTTTTGATTAATTTTGCTTCCATTGTCGAGGCCCAGCCCCGACCAGCGTTTCTCGATGACAGCACGACCTACTTCTGGCCGACCAATGCAAGCCGCTATATGTCTTCGTCTTTCGGCGAATCCAGGTCATCTCATTTTCACGCCGCCATAGATATCGGCACATGGGGGCACGAAGGTCATGCTGTTTTTGCCGCCCGCGACGGATTAGTTTACCGTGTTGCTGTCGGACCGGTGGGCTATGGCAATGTCATTTACATGCGGCACGATGACGGGTCTGCATCCGTGTATGCTCATCTGAAAGATTTTCATCCCGAAATTCGCAGCATCGTGGATTCTCTGCGCCTCAAAAACTACTCGTTTGAATTTGACCGGAATATGGAAGAATACGATATCCGTTTCTCGCGCGGTCAGCAAATCGGCTGGACAGGATCCACCGGTGTTGGACCACCTCATCTTCATTTTGAATTGAGAACACCTGAAGGACGGCCCTTCAACCCGCTTTTGGCCGGCGTTTATATTGACGACACCATTCCACCCCAATTTTCCGCCCTGGCCATCGAACCCCTGGCTTCTGACAGTAAAATCAAGGGAGGAACAGCGATCCACAGAACCCTTCCGACCCGTCATGGCGGTCAATACCACTTTGGCACTGTTGACGTACAGGGTGAGATTGGTCTGGCTGTTGACGTATTTGACCGGGCCAATGCCTCAAATAATGTGCATGCCGTTTATGAGTTGGAAATGGTTG
>JAWOER010000004.1:0-5724 GCA_046482655.1 Candidatus Delongbacteria bacterium
ATTTTGTGTTGGAGGGAAGATCCTGAATATAAACATGTACTCCTGACCGCTCGATCTTTTTTATTAGAGCAATATCCTCTTTATCCAGAAAAATATAATGCAGAACTTCTTTTTTATTTTCTTCGGCGTGCAGTCCCCCGATATTCAATTCTTTGAATTCGCTGCCAGCTTTCATCAGTTCATAAGCAGCACGGATCGATCTCATGACCACGATATATCTTTCTTTTGAATGCTTTTTGATAAAAGCGGCTGCATCTTTTATACTTAATGCCCTGCCTGCACAATCAAACGGGACCCCGAGCAGAAAAAGCTGCGAATCCTCCTCTGATGATGCTATCTCATCGTCTGCAATGATCATATGATCCGCACAGACCCTGGGTGCCCATCCGACAGACACTTGTCCGTGTATAAGTCTGTCATCGACCCTTATCAGGCTATGATTTGAATATCTTTTTAATGACAATCTTATTATATCCTTTCGGCAATATTTTTTATAAGTTTCTCTATTCCTGTATAAACTTCCACCAGACTTGCTTCGGGATTCATATATGCTGGTGCTGTGATCACCTTGTTTATTTCATCAACGCATATTTCATTTGACGGCAGCATTACCGGCACACACCCCATTTTTTCTATATCCTCTGCCGCAGGTTTTGCAAAACCCGGGGTGACTTTTAAACCCTTGGCCTCTTTTTGCAAAGCCATGACCACAAGAACGGGAGAAATACATATTGCACCGATATATTTGCTCATTTTATAAAAGCTCAGGATCGTATCTCTTACCTGTTCGGAAACCTTTCCCCCGACGCCTTCATAAGCGTAAGTAAAAAGATTTTTTGCCACTCCGAAACCGCCGGGAATGATAAGCGCTTCGAAATCATTTGGATCGAGTTTTGTAATATCTTTTACATCTCCTCTCGCGATTCTGGCAGATTCTTTTAGAACATTTCTTTTTTCGTCTGCAGGCTCTTTGTTCAGATGATCCACTACATCGTACTGATCCATATCCACAGAAAAGCATTCATAATCGACATCGTATTTACTCAAAGCCAGAAGGGTGCATACTGATTCCTGTATTTCGGACCCGTCCAGATGACCTGAACCGGAAAGTAATACAGCTACGCTTTTCATCATCATTTGAGTCCTCCTTAATAATTAACCGTATTTGTTACAATATAAATATTACTGCGCTCAAATACAACTAAATTAGTATTTCTTTTTATTTTTCCATTTTGAAGACAGCCTGTCTTTGATCTGTTTTTCCAGTCCTTCGGTTGTGGGAAAATAGAATTGTTGTCCCTTTAATCTGTCGGGAAGATAATCCTCTTCCACAAAATGCCCGGGGTGATCGTGGGGATAACGGTACCCTTTTCCGTAATCAAATTCTTTCATCATTTTTGTGGGTGCATTTCTTAAGTGCAAAGGAACTTCGGCTACATCACCCTCTTTTTCTACAACTTCAAATGCTCTGTTGAGAGCCATATACGAAGCATTGGACTTGGGTTGGGAGGCGAGATATGTCGTCGCCTGAGCAAGAATTATTCTCGCTTCGGGCATTCCGATCACATGTACTGCATCAAAACATGCCTGAGCAATCACAAGTCCGTTAGGAGAGGCATTTCCCACATCTTCCGAAGCGAAAACGATGAGCCTTCGGGCGATGAACTCCGGTTTTTCTCCCGAATCGAGCATTCGTGCAAGATAATACAGACTTGCATCGGGATCTGATCCTCTCATACTCTTAATGAACGCGCTTATAATATCATAATGCTGTTCACCCGATTTGTCGTATCTTTTTTTGTTCCCGCTCAAAGCCTTCAAAAGCTCTTTTTTTGATATTATCAGCTTATTTTCTTTTTCCGCTGCTGTGAGCTCTGCCGGCCCGGATGCGGTTTCTACCGCTATCTCTAAGGTGTTAAGCATTTTTCTCGCATCTCCGCCGCCGGACTCTATCAGCACTTTTTTGGCGTCCTCTGTAATATCAATATTTTCTTCCTTTAGTACAGGATCGGAATTAAGAGCTTTGTTCAAAATCTTTTGCAGAGCTTCTTCGTCCAGTATATTCAGCTTAAGCACTTTACTGCGGGATAATAGCGCAGAATTTACCTCAAAAGAGGGATTTTCCGTAGTCGCCCCTATCATTTTTATTACGCCTTTTTCCACTGAATCCAAAAGTGCATCCTGCTGACTTTTGTTATAACGGTGTATTTCATCTATAAAAAGCACCGAGCTTTTTCCTTTGCGGGCATCATTTTGAGCTTTTGCTATGATAGTTCTAAGGTCTTTTACCCCCGAACTTACCGCACTTATCTGGTAAAATGCGGAACCTGTCTGCTCCGCGATAATTTTTGCAAGAGTGGTTTTGCCGGTACCGGGGGGTCCCCAAAATATTATAGAGAAAACTGATTTTTTCCTGATCATTGTATCTATTATCTTTCCGGTTCCGGTAAGATGCTCCTGCCCCACTACATCTGATATCGTATTTGCCCTTATCCTTTCTGCGAGAGGCACAAGTCCGTCAGGTATCTTTTTTTTGTCATCTTCATATTCGAACAGTTCCATGGGTCCTTTTCCGGTCTTTTATTTTTAGTCCTTGCATATATTATGACTAAAATTTGCATAATTCAAGAACAATATTTGGTTTTTTATATATTTTTATATTATATTAAGGGTTGTTTGTGATGAATAATAAAAACAGAAGGTGTTTTTGAAATATAATATATTCAGAATATTTGGCATCGGAAAACTGATAAGTTTTACTTCACCCGGTCAGCTGCTGATATTCTATTATCTGCTCTCTATTTTGGCAGGGACGATATTGCTTTCAACTCAATGGGCAAGTACTTCAGAGCCGCTTTCTTTTATCGACAGTCTTTTCACCGCGACATCGGCACAATGCGTAACCGGACTGATAGTAGTTGATACCGGAACGAGATTTACGCTTTTCGGGCAAATTGTCATCCTCGCACTGATACAGATCGGCGGGCTTGGGATCATGACATTTTCTATCTACCTTTTTGTTTATCTTAAAAGAAATGTAAGCTTCCGAAGCAGGATGATAATTCAGGATACGCTTATGCATACACCGATCAGTGACTGGCAGAATCTTACCGGAAAAGTTATCAGGATGACAGTATTCTTTGAAAGCCTTGGTGCAATACTTCTGAGTTTTTATTTCGTACCCAGGTTTGGTCTTTTAAAGGGGGTTTACCATTCTGTATTCCATTCAGTATCGGCTTTCTGCAATGCAGGATTCTCAACTTTTTCTGACAGTCTGATGCAGTATAAGGAAAGTACTCTGGTTAATACTGTTGTGATGCTTTTGATAATTTTTGGGGGTATAGGGTTTCTTGTAATAAATGAAGTCCATGAATATTTTATCGAAAAGAAAAAGAATATGTTCAGATTCAGCCTTCACACCAAGATCGTTCTTGTTTCAACATGCATACTTATAATTTTCGGTTTTGTTACTTTTTGGTTGCTCGAAGACGGTAATGCAATGACTGCGTTCACTTTCAAAGAAAGATTTTTTGCGAGCATGTTCCAGTCAGTAACCACAAGAACAGCGGGATTTAATACGGTTGAGATCTCATCCCTCCGGTCATCAACTAATATGCTCCTAATATTTTTGATGTTCGTGGGGGGGTCCCCCGGATCTGCCGCGGGAGGTATAAAGACTACCACACTTGCCATATTTTTTATTATTATAAGAAACGGTATTAAAGGCAGTCCCCACCCCAACATTTTTAACAGAACTCTTCCAAAAGAGCTGATCATGAAAGCTTTTACCGTCACAGCATTGGCCCTTTCATTCACCTTCATTGCGGTCTTCTTTCTTCTTATAGCTCAGTCCCCTGTACTTGTTGAGGAGGGGAACAGGGAATTTTTAAGTTATTTCTTTGAAGCTGTATCAGCTATAGGAACAGTGGGACTGTCCATGGGCGTTACCTCATCGCTTACACCTCTCGGGAAAATAATAACAACGGTGCTGATGTTCGTGGGAAGGGTTGGAATACTTACGATAGCTTTTTCGATTGTAGGGAAAGAGGAACCGAATTCAACAAGATACGCCGAAGAAAATATAATGATAGGTTAACAGGGAGTAATTATGAATGGATCTAAACTGAAATTTTGCGTGATAGGACTCGGTAAGTTCGGTTATAATGTCGCGTCAAATCTTTATAAGAACGGAAACGAAGTAATTGCTATAGACCGGGATAAGGATAAAGTACAGAAAGTGGCTGACGAATGTACGGTGCCAATAGTCGGTGACGCAAGTGATAAACAGTTCCTTCTGAGTCATGGAGTTGCGGAAGCAGATGCTGTTTTTGTTTCTGCCGGTGAGAACAGTGACACAACAACACTTATCACACTTCTTCTAAAAGAGATCGGTGTTAAAAGAATTTTTGCAAAAACGAACAGTGAAGAGCATAAAAGAATTCTTGATAAAGTGGGTGCAACAGATATAATTTTTCCAGAAAAAGACATCGCCGTCAAACTTGCCGTATCTCTGTCGCACAAAAATATTTCTGAATATTTTCCTCTCACAAAAGATTTTTCAATATCTGAGGTAATCGCTTACAAGAGCATTATAGGAAAAAATCTGATGGAACTTGATCTGAGGAAAAAGTTTCATATAAATATTGTAGCTATCAAAAATCCCGAAAAAGACAAATTCAGTATAACTCTTGATCCCAACTACAGGATCAAAAAGGATGATGTTCTTATAGTAGTAGGCAAAAATGAAGATATTGAAAAGTTTTCATCAATGTAAGCGTAAAAAGAATTTTACACGGAGAATTTATGGAATTTGATAGAATTAATATAATTACTAATAAGAATTTCCTGCAGCCGATCCAGCTTCTGCTGCTGGGTTATCTGCTCGTTGTTTTTTTCGGAACTCTTTTTCTCGCACTACCGTTTTGTCAGATCAATGATATCAGTTTTCTCGACAATCTTTTTACTTCCACTTCGGCAGTATCGACAACGGGACTTGTAACAAAAAGCCTGGCTGATGACTACACTTTCATCGGAAGGCTTGCAATAATAATTATGATCCAGATAGGCGGTATCGGATACATGTCGATTGCGTCTTTTGTTGTTCTCGGTCAGGGCAGAAAGTTAAACAGATCAAAAGAAGAACTCTTAAAAAATGACTTCAGCCTTCCCAACGATTTCCATGTCGAATCATTTATAAAAAATGTAGTCATCTTTTCACTTATAATTGAGATCGCCGGTGCAATGGCATTGTTGCCCTCTTTTAGTCATCTCGGATTCTGGAACGGGCTGTGGCACTCTTTTTTCCATTCAGTTTCAGCTTTCTGCACCGCAGGATTTGGTCTTTTCAACAACAGTTTTGAAAATTTCAGAGACGATTTTTCCCTTAACCTTGTTATATCAATATTGAGTTATCTTGGCGCAATAGGTTTTATTGTTTTTACTGATATCTGGGATTTCTTAAGAAGAAAAAAAGACAGGATAACCTATACTTCGGAAATAATACTCAAATTCACATTCTTTCTGAGTATATTCGGAACTGTTTTAATATTCCTGACAGAGCCTTCAGTTGTTGATCTCCCTGCAGAAAAAAGACTGCTCTCTTCATTTTTCCAGTCAATGACCGCAATGACTACTGTGGGATTTAATACTATTCCGATAGGTTCGCTGTCTTCAAGCGCAATATTTCTGGTAATCCTATTAATGATCGTCGGAGCTTCACCATCG
>JAWOER010000174.1:0-9697 GCA_046482655.1 Candidatus Delongbacteria bacterium
TTACAGGATAGATATGACGGAAGGAAACATCTATTCGATTTCCGACGCCAGCAAAAATATAGTATCACAGCTTGATGATAAAGTCATTGTAAAATGTTTTTTTTCTCAGAAACTCCCCCCTGAACTCCAAATGATACCTCAGTTGGTAAAGAACAACCTTGACGAGTACCGGACATACTCGAACGGAAATCTGGCCTATGAATTTTTAGATCCTTCAAGCGATGAGTTCGCAGAACAAATAATGCAATATCAGCTTCCCTCCGCTCAGGTACAGTTACTTGAAAAAGACGAATTCAAACTCAAAAGAGTCTTTATGGGTATGGTGCTGCTGCATGAGGATAAAAAAGAGATCATACCATTTATTCAACAGGGAGACCTGCCTTCTCTCGAGTATGAGATAACAAGTAAAATTAAGAAACTTACGACTGATAAACTTCCCAGGATCGGTATTTTAACCGAATTCGGAACCGTTCCTGTAGAAGACATGAGAACTGTATATCAGATGCTTTCTTCACAATATTCGGTAGTACCTGTAGATGCAGACAGTTCATCATTAAGTACAAAAACAATTGATGCGCTTCTTATAATAGGGCCCGAAAAAAGATTTAGCGAAAAAGCCCTGGAAAATGTCGATTCATATATAATGGACGGCGGAAAGACAGGATTTTTTATCGATAAAACATCTGTGGATCTAAAAAGAATGGGTGTAAAAAAAATAGAAACAGGCCTTGATTCTTTAATGATGAATTATGGTGTCAGAGTTAATAATGATCTTGTGGGCGATAAACAGGCGGGGACAATATCCGTAAGACAGCAAAAGGGCTTCTTTACCATTTCAAACCGGATAAAATATCCCTTCTTACCTAAAGTCACAAATCTGAGCAAAAACAATATCATAACACAAAATATAGACGCGGCATACTTTTATTTTGCCAGCTCTCTTGATACTAATTTTACAGACAAAAAAAATGTCGATCTTGAAATAATCGCCAGAACATCAGAAAACGCGTTCACTCAGTCAGATAATTTTTATATTATGGCTGACAAAGACATTGAGGATTATAAATATGATAAGAGTTCTCTACCGATTATAGCAATACTCCAAGGTTCATTCACCTCGTTCGTAAACCAATTACAGAGAAGTTTTGAAACACGGATGGTTGTATCGGGAGACTCTGAATTTTTTCTGGACAATAAATTTGGTTCGGAAAACGATATCAATCTCTTTTTAAACCTCGTTGACTGGCTTACTGCAGATGACTCATTAATATCTATAAGATCAAAAAATATTCAGCTGCGTCCCTTAAATAAGGTCAGCGAAAAAGGCAGATTATTGGTCAAGATTTTAAATGTCGCATCAATCCCTCTGATAATTCTTATAACAGGTATAGTCAAATGGATCAAGAGGAGATTTCGAAAAGATTTTAGTCTCAAAGTATAAGGAGCACCTATGAAAAATATAATGTATTTGATAATAATCATAATACTGGCGGCGACAGCACTGTATTTGACCAATAAACCTTCCAAAACAACCGCAGACCTCGACAGCGGAATGTTCCGGATTGCAGACTCACTGATAGCAGAAATTCATCTCAGCGACCATAAAAAGGATCTGATTCTTAAAAGAACAGATAATAACTGGGTCGTTAATAATAAAGATAAAAGACCGGCCGATGAAAAACATGTTAAAGTACTGCTGTCGTTTTTATCCGATTTTTCTGTTTATAATGTCATTTCGGAAAACCCCGAAAAACTTGAAAATTACAGAGTTGGTACCGACGGGACAAATATACTAGTCAAATTAACTGACGGTTCAGAGGTCAGATTTATTGCAGGAAAAGACAACAGAAGCATGAGTAATACTTTTTACCGTCAATTTAATTCGGACAAAATACTTACCGGAACACCTTTTCCCCGCAGAGATCTGCCTGATGATTTGGAAGGATGGGTAAAAAAAGAGTCCGGTCAAAAAAATATATCCCCGCCGGATCCGTAATGTTCAAGCATCTTTGTCCTGTATAGATTTAACATGATATTTTTCATTGCAAAAAACATAAATATTGCTTTTATTCCCTTTGTAAAAAAAAAGGAGTTTCCCATGAAACTGAAAATATTGATACTTATTGCAACATCGTTTTTATATTCGTTGTCTGCTGTACCGGTAGATAAGAACGAGGCGGAAAAGGTTGCGAAGAACTGGCAGAAAAGTTTTTCCTCATCTGAACATCTCTCAATAAAAAGCTCTAAACTGCTCGAAGATGCCCTGTATGTAATCAATTTCGAAGGAGGCGGTTTTGTGCTTGTGGCAGCCGATGATGCTTCCAAACCCGTTCTCGGATATTCACTTTCTCAATCTTTTGATCACAATATTGACAAAAGCAATGTCAACTATTGGACAAATATGTATATAAGCGCAATCAAAGAGATCAGAAAAGAAAAGCTGTCTAATCAAAAGACAAGAAATCAGTGGGATGAAATACTTTCTGATAATTTAGCAAAGACACCCGGTGAAGTCACAAAACTGTTATCCTCAACCTGGAATCAGAGTCCTATTTATAATATGTACTGCCCGATGGACGGCAACAGTCTGTCGGTGGTGGGATGCGTTGCCACCGCTATGGCGCAGATAATGAATTACCACCAATATCCTCTTACCGGTAAAGATTCACACTCGTACAATATTTTAGGGCAGACCCTTTCTGTTGACTATTATTTATCCAGTTATAACTGGGACAAAATGCCTGACGCTTTGTCGGGCAGCTCGACTCAGGAAGAAGCTCACGAGGTCGCTCAGATATCATATCATGCCGGAGTGGCAGTAGAAATGATGTACAGCTCGACAGGTTCGGGAGCATTCTCAGACGATGTTCCCGCAGCATTAATGAATTTCTTTAAGTATGACAGCAGTATTTCGTATGAAAGCAGAAACGGCTACACCACAGCGAACTGGATAAATATGCTCAAAGAGCAGATGGACAGCTCACTTCCCGTTTACTATTCCGGTTCCGGGGACGATGGCGGACACGCTTTTGTTTGCGACGGATATGATAATTCTGACTACTTTCATTTTAACTGGGGTTGGGGCGGCAGTTATGACGGTTATTTTCAGGTGGACAACCTTAATCCGGGGGGGTCAACATTTAATTATGGTCAGGCTGTTGTTAGAAATATTATTCCCAAAGACTATAATCTGATCCTTCAAAATCCTATCGGTGATATGCAGTCAAATGAGGATACATATCAAATAGATCTTTCTCAATATTTTGTTTCTCTTATCGGAGAAGATATTAATTATTCGGTTGATCCGTCCAGCGAAATAGACGGTCTTCAGTATGAAATTAATGGCAATATCCTCACTTTGAATAAATTGCACGACGGAATATCAAAGCTAATGATCCTTGCGAATACAAGATATGACAATTCTTTCGACGATTTTTATTTCCAGTTCGGTTCCAGCCCGCTTTTGGCAGGTTTCGGAAATGCATTCAACTTTAACTCAAGTGCATATCTGGATGCAGGTACTTCTGAAATATCTGACACAATGGAAGAAATATCGGTCTCCGCATGGATAAAACTGGATGAGACAGGAAGTGATGCCGGAATTATTTCTAAGGCCTCCTCGTCAAATACAGGATGGTATGTCTTTTTGCAAAATAATAATATTGTAAAATTCTCTGTAAAAACCCAAGACGGTCTGACCAGAAGAATATATAGTGAAACAGCCCTGGAAGCCGACAAATGGTATCACATCTGCGCCGTTTATGACGGTAAAGACCTTATGATCTATTTAGACGGTCGTTTGGACAATATTAAGACCTCCTATCCGGAAAGATCAGGATTATTGAACGAGACGGGTGAACATATCACCGTAGGAGATACTTACGGGGTCAAATTCGGCGGAATTATTGATGAGGCAACTATATGGGAAGGTGCAATATCTTTGCCTAAAATAAGAGAAAGTATGTCTATAAGACCGGATAGAAATGATGAAAGCATCATATCTCACTGGTCATTCAACGAGGGGTTTTAAGACAAGGCCAAAGATTCTAAAGAATTACATAACGGTACTTTTGTTAACTATATGCCTCACTATTGGACAGAAAACTCTGCCCCGCTCTACTTCTTTACCGGCACAAATATGCCTGTAACATCCTTTTTGTCAGGTGATGCCGATGAAAATGCTGTATATTCTGTATCCACTCATCCTACTCAGGGAGCTACAGTTATTAATGACCATCTGACAGGAGAGTTCACTTATACTCCGTACCCAGATATTCAAAATCTGGACGAGTTTAAATATCAGATCACATATGGCGATTATACTACACCTGATAAGACTGTTTATATAAATATAGATGAAACTAACAGTCTGGAACAAGAGAGTCGCCAGAATAATATTTCTTTCGATCTGTACCAGAATTATCCTAATCCTTTCAATCCCGAGACAATGATCAATTTCGTTTTGCATCGTGATATGAACGCGAAGCTGGTTGTCTATAATTCAGCAGGAAGATTGGTAAGGACTCTTGCAGACGGGTTTTTAAACTCGGGAACTTACAAGCTTAAATGGGATGGAAAAGACAAAAACGGCAGCTCTATGTCTTCCGGTGTTTACTATTTTATGTTAAAAACGGACGGCATATCAAAAATGAAAAAAGCACTTTTGATAAAATAGAATTCTGACCCTTCTTTCTAAAAAAGCGGCTAAAATATATTGCCGCTTTTTTGTTTACAAAAAATGTTTCATTTTCATTCGGGAAGTCGGTTTAATAAAAGGAGATGTTGCGATCTTTCCCTCGAGAATTCTTTTACTTCCCTGCTGATTGAATTTTAGAAAAGTACCGTCAGCGATATCTTTTTCTGATACAAGAAAGCCTATGGGTGTATTGTTCAGACTCGGAGAAATAACTCCCGAAACAACATGACCGATCTTAATACCGTCTTGGAGAGCATCCCAGCCGGGCATGGCCTTACTTCTTCCCGTCATTTTAAAGGGAAGAACAAAAGGAGCTGTTTTCTGTTCTTTAAGAGCAATAAGCGCTTTTTTTCCAATAAATTCATGTTCCCAGTCAAAAACAAAATCCCATGGAGTATTCAGCGCAGGCATGTCGGGATGTATTTCATGTCCGTGCAGCGGAAGACCTGCTTCTGTTCTCAGAGAATCCCTGGCACCGAGACCGCATGGTTCAATACCGTATTTTTCTCCTGCATCCAAAAGAATATCCCACAAATTGCCTGCCATGTCAGAACTCAAATATATCTCAAATCCGATCTCTCCCGTATAACCGGTTCTGGACAAAAGGACAGGAATATCTTTGATTTTAACATTTTCTTTAAATTTAAAAAATCCAAATTTCTTTAAGGTTTCTTCATCAGTTAAATCTTTAATGATCTTTGGAGAATCGGGCCCCTGAAGATCAAGTTTTGCAATTTTTCTGCTCTTGTTCAACAGTTCGACATTCTTAATATTATTTTTCTTTATCCACTGGAAATCACCCTCAATATTTCCTGCATTTACTACCATCATCCATTTTTCTTCATTAAATTTGTATACAATGCAATCGTCAATAGCTCCCCCGGTGTGATTTAGCATAAAATTATATGAAGCCTGTCCGTCTTTCATTGAGGTTATATTGCTGGTAAGTAGTAACGAAAGCATGTCCGTGCTTTTGGGCCCCATAATATAGAATTCCCCCATATGACAAATATCGAACAGTCCTGCATTCTTTCGTGTGGCGATGTGCTCTGCACTTTGACCTTTTTTATACCAAAGAGGCATTTCCCAACCTGCGAAATCAACCATTTTTGCTCCGCTTTCAACATGTTTTTCATAAAGTACTGTCCTCATATTAACGCTCCAGTTTAATTATGTATTATTTGCCAAAATTTAATAATCCAAATCCAAAATTGCAATTTAATTTAAAACAATTTATATTTCAAAAAATTACCTGCAAAATAACAAAGGCAAAAAATCATGGCAGTAAAAAATAAAATGAGAATAAAAGATCACAAAATATTTTTTTTGTCGGGAGAAGATCAATATTCAATCGATAATAAAACCGAAGAAATTATCTCTGAGTTTTTAGACATCAGCCTCAAAGATTTTAATTTCTCACACTTTAATGAGGAGAACATGAACCCGGAACTTATATCCTCCGAATTGTATTCACTTCCGGTAATGGCTGATCGGAGAATTATACTCATATCTGATATCGACAAGGGAAATTCAGACCTTACTTCAACTATTTCTAAATTCATCAATAAAAGTATTAATGGTAATATCCTTATTCTGACGGCCAGAAAACCGGATAAGAGAAGAACCTTTTTTAAAGAACTTTTGGCTAACAAGCAATGTCTTGCTTTCGAGTTTAAAGAAAAAAATGAAAAGGAGACAGAAAGATGGGTCAGAAACTATATAGCTGCACAGGGAAGAAATATATCACACGGTGGGCTTATGCTGCTGTCGCTGACCCTGTCCACAAATCTTTCCCAGGTATCTTCAGAGATCGATAAACTACTGGAATATTCTTCCGGCGTAAATATTACGGAGGATGACATAGAAAAAGTACTGGGTGTCTCAAAAGAATATAATATTTTCAAACTACAGAAATCTGTAATTGCAAAAGATTTGAGACGCTCACTGATCATATGTGAGAATATATTAAATAATAAAAACAACAGAACTGATCCTATCGCAATTAATCTCTTTTTGTCAAAAACATTCATATCCGCGTTTGAAATAAGTTATAACGCCTTGAGTAAAGGACTTTCTGTAGAAAGATCAGCTTCCGTACTGGGTTATAATAACTCATGGAAAGATGCGGACACAATAAGCTGTTCCAAAAACTATAAAACCATTGAACTTTTAAGATCCATGAGATATTTTCTTGAATGCGACATTAAGCTAAAATCATCTTATCAGGAACCTGCAACGGCGATACTGATAATGCTGGAAAAGATCATTATGCATTCTGAAGATAACAAGTGCGGTTATATTGACTATTTTAACCATATGAGAGTGTAATATGAAATGCCCCAAGTGTTTAAAAATCGATAGTAAAGTTATTGATTCCAGAATTGTAAAAGATGATACTGCGATCCGAAGGAGAAGGGAGTGTGTGGTATGCGGCCATAGATTTACCACATATGAACATATCGAGAAAGTAGAATTAATGGTCGAAAAACAGAACGGAACAACTGAAGAATTTGAATTGCAAAAGATCAAGAACGGAATAATGGTAGCCTGCCGAAAAAGACAGATCAAACCCGAAAAAATTGAAAGTATCGTAAGCAGCATCCACAACGATATCATTTCTGAATCAGGAAGCTTTGGTATAATCAGATCATCTTTTATTGGAGAGCTCGTAATGGATAAATTAAAAGAGACGGATGAGGTGGCATATATTCGATTTGCATCTGTCTACAGAAAATTCAAGGATGTTAAAGAATTCATGTCTGAACTTCAAAATATTGTAAAATAAAATGCTCGATCATATAAAACACATATTTAATGATCTTATTGACCTGTTCTTCCCACCCACCTGCCTAGTATGCTCGGATTATCTCGACCGTGAAGTTCTGATATGCAAAAAATGTCTCTCGTCTCTCAATATTCACAATAACACAGAACCTGACTATATTGCAGTATTTCAGTACGATAACAATATAAGGATATTAATACACGAGCTAAAATATAATAACAGACCACAAGTCGGTTATATACTTGGAAGGGAAATGGCAAAAAAACTATTAAATATAGTCAATAATGAAAATTCTGTACTTCTTCCGGTACCGCTTCATAAAAAGAGAATAAAGAAGAGAGGATTCAATCAGAGCCGTAAAATTTGCGAAGGATTTTCTGACATCCTCAACATACCTGTAATTGACGACCTGATACTTCGCAAAAAGGACAATATCTCCCAAACAAGACTGAACTCCCACCGGAGGTCACAAAATGTTAAAGGAATATTTTGCTCCGGTCCCCAAAAGATCGGAAAAGATAAAATGATACTTATCGTTGATGACCTTATTACTACCGGTTCAACGACCAGAGAGATCGGTAAAACACTTAAAACTTCCGGATACAGGAACTATTTCTCCCTTTGCGCGGCTACCAGCACAAAAAACGATAAGGTCATTCAATAATAACAAGCATCCATGCTCTTGAATCCTGCCAGGGAATGATCTTTAATTTATAGTCATATTCTTTCGATTCGCCATTAATGCCGAAAAAAGTGTATTTGCCTACGCCTTTGTCTTGGAGATAAAGTTGTTCCAAAGTCTCTGATTCGGGAAATTTCTTTTCTTTGAGGCCGAGTATGCTGCTGATCTTTTTACCCTGTACCTCCATTCTGTTAAACCCAAAAGACTCTTCAATTTGGTCATTGGCCTCAAGAATCTCCATCGTATAGGGATCTATTATCAGAACTGTTTCTGTCAGATTATTAAATATAGTCCTGAATTTTGCCTCGGAAAGTATAAGATCTTTTTCAAATTTTCTTTTTCTCCTGTTGGCTTCACCCTTTATCATGGCGGATTCTATTGAGGGTATCAGTTTATCCAGTTTAGATTTGAATATATAGTCCACCGCACCATGCTTCAGTGTGTCGATCGCTATATCCTCATTTATGGTTCCAGATAATATTATGGTAGGTATATCAGGATTAATTTGTTTGACAAGATAAAGTATGCCGTATCCGTCAATATCCGGAAGACTGAAATCCGCGAGGATCAAATCAAATTTCATCGTTTTAAGAGCGATCTTGAAATCGGATTTATTTTGTACATGGAACAGGCTATACTTAAAATCCATACTCTTCAAGGTCTCCCTTATGAGCTCCACATCAAGATCATCGTCTTCAAGATACAATATAGAAGCTTTTTTCATCGATCCCCCACTTACAAGAACGGCTAACCCGAACTATGACACACATCCTGCAAACCGAACCTTTCATATTTATCTTATCTTCTTTAAAACAAAAACCGTGCTTTCAGCCACAGTATGAAAGTAATATAATAAAAACTAAAAACAAAATCAATCAAAATAATCTTCTTCTCAATTTTAATATGAGTTGTCAAAGGTCTTCTTTTCTAATATTTCAACTGTCTCTTTTAACCTAACTAGTGGCCGGTTACTTTCAAAACATACGCTTTTTAGTTTAAATACTGCTCACAGCATATCTCTGATATATCTTTAGTCCGGCGGTCATTCGAGCTCATTTAATCTCTCCTTAAGTTTTTTGATCTCAGACATGGTCCTGCCAGATATTTCTTTCCATACCTCCGGTGTATTTTCTTTTGTAAAAAATTCATCAAAATAAATGGGATCACCAATAATCACCCTGACTTTTTTGCCGAATTTCGGGAATTTTGAACCTACAGGTAACAGATCCCTCATTCCCGCATGGTAACAGGGAATAACTTTCACTCTGCTTTCATAGATCCTCTTGCCCACCCCGGCTTTTCCTTCCAACAGATCGCCGGACCTGCTTCTTGTCCCTTCGGGAAAAATATGAACGATATTGCCTTCGATCAGTTTTTGTGTTACCACTTTCTGAGAAGGCTGATCAATACCTTTACCTCTTTCGACCGGTATACATTTAACATGATCCATATACCATGCAAGGATCCTATTCTTATAAAAGTTTCCGTATTCGGGAGTGTGATAGGGCAGATAACGGAAAGAGAACAGAGATTT
>JAWOER010000125.1:0-2521 GCA_046482655.1 Candidatus Delongbacteria bacterium
AACAGTTCTTGGTGTCGACCTCGGCGTCAGAATATGAGGATCCAGAGTATTTGGAAGAAATTGAATTTCATGATCTTAAAACTCCAGATCTATTCTGACACCGTACCAGCTGTTATCGGATATCTTCATGCTTTTGACCGGATGGTCTTTATTATCTTTCAGACCCACTTTCTTATCGAAGGCAGTATATACTGTCTCGTCATCGAAAAGCACACTCAGCTTTAATCCCGGATTGAGGTCAGCGTTAACGGGAATAACAAAATCATAAATCACTATATTATCTTCGACTATCTCGGCATTGAAAATCTCGACTCCCGTTACTCTCTGCCTTCTTCCATTGACAATAAGTTCTGTGAAATAATTTGAATATTTCAGATCGTTAAAAAAATCGTTAAATACAAGCCTGATCTCCTGCCTGTCGAGAATTCCGTTCCGGTCGGTATCACATTCAATTATTACTTCTTCGCTCCAGTATTTGTCGAACTTCCAGTAAATTCTGATACCTTTGAGTTTCCCTTCCTCAATGAGAGGTTCAAGTTCCGATTCGATAAAAAGATGCGGATGGGCGAGTAGTGCGCCGGCAGAAACAAAAAGAAAAATTAATATTAATCTTAAACATCTCATAATCAGCCCTGCCCGAACATATTAAGTAACAGGCTTGATGACATTCCGAGACCGATAAGTATGATAAGTCCGACTGAAACATATTCGATCACAGTGGAAACTGTCTCTGACCTTTTGAATTTCTTTTCCGAAAGCGCCATGATGCCGTCTCTCGATTTAATAGTTAAAAGGCCGATGAGCGACAGAAGAAAGAACATTCCCGCAGAGATACCGGCCACAGCCAAAAGCCCGATATGAACGATCCCGTGAGAAAGAGTGAGAAGCATGAGCATGGATGCTACAGGACAGGGAACTATCCCGGCCGCAGCTCCGACAAGAATCAGATTGCTCTTACCTGAAAGTTCGATTTTTCCTTCCTCTTTCTTTTTTCCCTTGGAATAAATTTTGAAAAACAGAAACAAAAGTCCGATGGTGGTGATCAGAATACCGCTTGCACCGATAAAATAGCTTTGAAGTCTGATCCGAAACATCCCCTTAACGCCTGTGAGAACGAAATACAGAAGAATCGACAGAATAATAGCAGAACCCGTATGAACAAGAGCAACAATTCCTGCAAGAGTGAATGCCCTTTTAAGCCTGTGCTTTTCTTTGAGAAAGAAAGATGCCACCAGCGCTTTTCCGTGACCGGGGCCGATAGAATGAAGTATGCCGTATAGGAATGATATGACAACAAGCAGAACAAGAGTGGAAAACGCCACATCCGATGTAAGACCTCTGATAGTTTCATTCAGAAGTCTGTCCGCATACCTGAGAAGCTCAAGAAACGATGCTGATATTCCCGTATTTTCCTGCTCCACAGATGCTCCCTTTCAACAGTTTTCGGCATATTATACTAAACATAAGCTATATTGAGAGTAAAATCAAGATAATGATTTGGGGGAAATCAGGCTGTTTATTTTATTTTCATCTTTTCACCATAAGCCTCAAAACCCTGGTGTTTAATAGCGTACAAGCAGAATATTCTTTTTGCTTTTCCGTTTTAAACAACCTTATTTCTTGACTTGATTAGAAAACTTATATAAATTTGAATAGTATAAAAATGTACAACAAGGAACGGTTCTATGAATAAAATTATACATGACAAGATAAAGACGCTTAAATCAAAGTACGAGCCTGAAGGTTTTATCATAATTGGGATTTTCGGTTCTTTTGTAAGAAATGAAGAAACTGACAAGAGTGATATTGACATTCTATATGAGATAAACGATACCTTTTTGAATAAATATATCGGATGGGATTCTTTTCTTCGTCTTGAAGAAATTAAATCAGAGATTTCAAAAGAACTCAACCACAAAATTGATATTGCTGATAAGAGTGCTCTGAATAGAGTTGCCAGAAAATATATTATTCCCGAGGTTGTGAATGTCTGATCTTAGTGATAAAGCAAGGCTTGAAAATGTGCTTGAATATATTAAAGATATTCACAGAATCGTTGAAAGGCATGGTAATATTGATAAAGCCTTAGATGATTTTGAAGGAGAGTATGCTATTCTGATGTGCATGCAGCAAATCGGAGAGATGCTGAATAAAATTGAAAATCAGGAATATATAAAAGTATTGCCTGTGCAACAGGCATACGGCTTTAGGAATATTCTGGCTCACAGTTACGGCAGCGTTAACATCAATACGGTAAAAGATACAATCGAAAAAAGCATTCCTGAGCTAAAAACTATCATTTCATCAATTCTATGAAATATTATCTGCTTATCCTGATATCCTCATTGACCCTCTCCGCCCAATACTCGACCTCGAAATACGATTCGCTGTTCATTCAGGCATCGGCATCGTTCCATAATCATCAGAAATATGTGGAGCCGGCGAGGCAGAAGATCATTGATATCGGAGAAGACATAATCCCGTTCCTTGCGGAGAAGAGTTCTTCGAGGCAGCCAAGGGA
>JAWOER010000177.1:0-4889 GCA_046482655.1 Candidatus Delongbacteria bacterium
CCCGCCGCTTTTATGCTGGGACTTTTATTTTTTAAATGGCGCTCGGAAAGCAAGATCGGAAGAGCAAAGAACCATGCGGATCAAATTAGGTCCGAAGCAAGAAAAGAGGCAGAGGTCATTATAAAGGATGCGCAGGCCAATTTTCTAAAAGAGGAAATAAAGCTCAGAGACCAGATATCAAAAGAGAAAGACAAGTTTGAAGAAGAGATAAGAAGAAAAGAGAACGGCCTTCATAAACAGCAGCTTAATTTAAAGGACAAAGAGAATTCAATAAAGCAGCAGATCGAAGAAATGCATAAAAAGGAAAAGGAGTTAAAAAGCAAAGAACAGTCTGTTGAAGATAAAAAACGCTACCTGGAAAATAAGCAGGATGAAATAGAAAGAAAGCATCAGGAGGCTCTCCACAAACTGCAAAAAATATCCGGGCTTACAAAAGAGGAAGTGATAGAAGAATTAAAAAATCAGCTGATCGGCGATGCAAAAAATAATTCTGCAAAGATCATCAAGGATATAAAGGACAGGGCGCGGGATACTGCAGACAAAGAAGCCAGAAATATAGTTGTAAATGCTATACAGAGAACTGCCGCGGACCACAGTGCCGATACCACTCTTTCTGTGGTAAATCTGCCCAATGACGAGATCAAGGGAAGGATCATCGGAAGAGAGGGAAGGAATATACGCTCTTTTGAACAGGCAACGGGCATAGAGGTGATCGTGGATGATACACCCGGTGCGGTCGTGCTCTCAGGATTTGACCCCTACAGAAGGGCCATTGCCAAAAATGCGCTGGAAAGGCTTATACAGGACGGAAGAGTACATCCGGGTAAGATCGAGGAAATAGTGGAAAGATCGAAAAAAGAACTTGAAAAAGAGATAAAAGAGCTTGGTCAGGACACTGTAATGGACCTGGGCGTCCACAACCTTCATCCCGAACTGGTCAAACTCATAGGCAGGCTCAATTACAGAACCAGTTACGGGCAGAATGTCCTCCTTCATTCCATCGAATGCGCAAAACTGTGCGGACTGATGGCTGCGGAACTTGATTATGATGTAAAACTCGCCGTCAGAGCAGGCCTTTTGCACGATATAGGAAAAGCGGTGGACCAGTACCAGGAGGGAACACATGTCGAACTGGGCGTTGAACTGGCCAAAAAGTACAAAGAGCATAAGATAATAATCAACTCTATCGCCTCACATCACGAGGACGCTCCCATAATGCATCCTGTTGCCGCTCTGGTAATGGCTGCGGACGCGATCTCATCTTCAAGACCCGGTGCAAGAAGGGAAACCCTGGGCAACTACCTTCAGAGGCTCGAAAAGCTGGAAGCTGTTGCAATGGAGTACGACGGTGTCAATAAGTCATATGCGATACAGGCCGGCAGAGAGATCCGTGTCCTTGTCGAAAATGAGATGGTGGACGATGCCAGAGCCGATATGCTTGCAAATGATATCGCAGAACAGATACAGAACGAAATGAAATATCCCGGTCATATAAAAGTGACGGTAATAAGAGAATACAGAGCAAGCGGAATGGCAAAATAATTTTTGGGAAAAGAAATGAGAACAGGAATACTTTTTATAGCGGATGTAATTGGTGAACCGGGAATGAGGATGTTAGAAAGTTCTCTGCCCTTCCTCAAGCTTAAATACAGACCTGACCTGATAATAGTCAACGGGGAAAATACAAGAGCCGGAAAAGGTCTTTCCGAAGGTCTGGCCAAAAAATATTTTAATCTGGGAATTAATGTTATTACGAGCGGCAATCACATATGGGATTTCGCAGCGTTTCATAATACCTTAAAAAATCCCGCCTATCCCAATATTTTAAGACCTTTGAACTATCCGGAAGGAGTTCCCGGCAGAGGCTATTTTATAGCTACGGCTTCGAATGGTGTAAAGGTCTGTGTCATCAATTTGCAGGGAAGAACATTTATGGCTCCGATAGACTGTCCTTTCAAAAATATAAGAGATTTTATATTAAAGATCAAAGATCAGTCAGACTTGGTCTTTGTCGATTTTCATGCGGAAGCAACGGCAGAAAAGATCGCTATGGGCAAATATCTGAACGGATATGCCACGGCACTTATCGGGACCCATACGCATGTTCAGACTGCAGATGAGGAAGTATTATCTGAAGGCACGGCGTATATTACAGACGCGGGAATGACAGGACCGTTCGACAGTGTTATCGGGATGAAAACCGAAACGGCTTTGAACAGGTTCAGGTTCCAAACACCCTTCAGATACGAAATAGCATCGGATGACCTGCGGTTTAACGGGGTCTTTATCGACGCTGATCCCGAAACAGGAAAAGCTGTAACTGTAGAAAGGCTCAATTTTAAAGAATCTGACCTATAAATGCAAAACCCGGGAGGCAATTATGAAAAAATTCACGGTTTGTTTACTATCACTTATCATCACAGCTTATAGTATGGAACTTTTTAAGGGTGATCCGGAAATAAACAGCGGTTCAGAAAATATTCCCGAAGGAGAGCCGGCTGAAATAAAGCCTCCGGCAGAGAGTAATAATATTTTTATGGTAAAAGCATACAAAGTTCTCACAGAAAAGGAGAAGAATAACAATATCTTTATTTCTCCCTTCAGCATATCTTCTGCACTCGCAATGACTTATGCAGGCAGCGCGGGAAGCACAGAATCAGAAATGGCTCATGCTTTGGAATTTTCCAAAAATACCGTTGCGTTCCATAAAAGTTTCGGCAATATGACAGAAAAAATAAACAGTGTTTCTAAAAAAGGGAACCTTGAACTGAGCATAGCCAACAGTCTGTGGCTTGCCGAAGGCTATGAATTTCTGGATGAATTTTTAAGAATAAACAATACCTACTACAACACAGAAACAACAAATCTTGATTTTTCCGAATCCGTAACGGCAAGAAAAAGAATTAATGACTGGGTGGCGGAAAAAACGAAAGACAAAATAAAGGATCTGATACCCAAAGGCATCCTGGACGCACTCACAAAGCTTGTTCTTACAAATGCTGTATATTTTAAGGCTGAGTGGAAGGACCAGTTCAAGGAAAGAATGACAAATAAAGATACATTTTTTACATCTGAGGCAAAGAGTGCGGAAATAGAAATGATGAACCAGAAAAAAAGATTCAATTATGCGGAGAACGATGAGGCTCAGTTCATCGAAATGCCGTACAAGGGCAACGACGCATCCATGTTCGTGCTTCTGCCCAAAAAAAAGTCAGGCCTCGATAATATAGAAAAGAAACTCACATGGGAATATATAGAGAAACTTACGGCAAATATGGAACCGGAACAGGTCGATGTTTATTTTCCCAAATACAAAATGTCGCTGAAGTATGAATTAAGAGAGATACTGAATGAGCTGGGTATGAAAAAAGCTTTTAACAAAGGGGCCGATTTTTCGAAAATGAACGGCAACAGGGACCTGTATATTTCTGCTGTAATCCATAAAACATTTATCGAGGTCGATGAGACAGGCACAGAAGCCGCAGCTGCCACCGCGGTCGTAATGAGAATGAAATCCGCAATGCCCGATCCCGAATTTAAAACATTTAAAGCTGACCATCCTTTTTTCTATTTTATAAAAGAAAGGTCTACAGGTGCAGTCCTTTTTGCAGGAAGAGTATCGAACCCGAAAGTAAAATAATGCCTCAGAACAAAAAAAAAGACAGATCGCACCTTATTGAGCTTGTAAGATCGCACAGTTCAGAAATAGAAAAACTCCCCGAAAGCTACAGGGATTATTTTGATACCCGTACTCCCGAAATATCTGTTGATGAATGGATAGATGAATTTTTTAAACAAAAAAACATCCTTACGATCGATGTAAGGTCCGAAGCTGAATTTGAAAAAGATCACCTGCCGTCAGCACTAAATTTTCCGATCCTGAATAATTCCGAAAGAGATGAAGTGGGCTTTTTGTACAAACAGGTGTCTCCAAAATCTGCTCTTTTTTTTGCGTTAAGGTCCGCCGCCAAAAAATCATCCCTGATCAGTGACCTCTGCGATCGTTTTAAAGACAAACACTTTATTGTTTACTGCTGGAGAGGCGGAGGCAGAAGCAGCGCGGCCTGTCATTATTTTTCGCAGCACGGCATCAGATGCACAAAGATCGAAGGAGGATACAAAGCTTACCGCAACAAAATATATGACCTTTTTTACAAAGATGCCTCCGGTCTCAGTTTTGTAATACTTTCCGGCCTCACAGGATGCGGAAAAACAGAAATACTGGAAAAACTTGCTCCAAAAGTCCCTGTCCTGGATATAGAAAAGGCCGCAGGGCACGCATCCAGCCTTTTTGGACATGTCCGGTACGAACTAAAAAATGCAGATATCCCCTCATCACAAATACAGTTCGAAAATAATCTTTTTCAACAAATACTGTCTGCAAAAAGATCAGATCTTCCTTTCCTATCCGAAAGTGAGAGCAAAAAGATCTCAAATTTTACAATTCCCGAAAAACTTTATGAAGCACTCCTCGCATCCCCGGTAATAGAGATCCGGGCGGATATAAAAAAAAGAACAGAAAGAATAAAAGCCGAATATTTTTCCGGAGGCATAGAGCCTGTATATAAAACAGTAGAGAACTCCTATTTTTTAAAAAAGAAACTCGGGTACGAAAAGGTTTCAGAACTTCTCAATATGCTAAAAGAGGGCAATATAGATCGATTTTGTGAGTGGTTTTTGACCAGGTATTACGATATAAGATATGCCGCCAAATTCACCAATATAATAGCCCGCATCAAAAATGACGACACTTCCAAAGCTGCAGAAGAGATTTTGAGTATAATAAAAAAGGCCTCGTTTTAAGAGACCTTTTTCATTTCTTATCGTACAATGCATACATTATAAAAATTGGCAATATGGTAAACGGAAATGACAGCATGCTTTATGTT
>JAWOER010000285.1:0-9769 GCA_046482655.1 Candidatus Delongbacteria bacterium
GTTCACATCTGTATAGTCGGGTGTTTTTCTTCCGTGAAACAAAGCGTTTATCTTGGCGCTGATGATCAGATTCTGACCTGCTCTGGGTCCTGCTCCCCAACTTACTGATTCTCTTATGAATTCAGAAGATGCTTCGTCTTCGGGCCTGCTTGACCTTACGATGTTCACAGCGTATTCTACAAGTGCTCTCGTCACTGGTATCTTTTTTATAAGATCACGGGCTTTTAAAATATATTCCGCATCGAGAACCTTTTCGACCCTGCCTGAAGTTTCAGAAGTAGTTTTTTCCACAATGTCCAGTTCTGATGCATGATCCGGATAATCCATGACAAGATTGAACAAAAATCTGTCAAGCTGTGCTTCGGGAAGCGGATATGTTCCTTCCTGCTCTATCGGATTTCTTGTTGCCATAACAAAAAAAGGTTCGTCCAGCATAAATGTTGTGTTGCCCACGGACACCTCTTTTTCCTGCATAGCTTGCAAAAGGGCAGATTGGGTTTTTGGCGGAGTTCTGTTGATCTCATCGGCCAGAATAATGTTTGAAAATATCGGTCCTTTTAAAAATTTCATTTCCTTTTCGCCGGTGGACCTGTTAAGTTCGAGAATTTCTGTCCCGATGATATCTGAGGGCATAAGGTCGGGAGTGAACTGTATCCTTTTAAAATCCAGATCCATTGTCTGAGAAAGAGTGGTTATCATGAGTGTTTTGGCCAGCCCGGGAACTCCGGTAAGAAGTATGTGTCCTCCTGCAAATATTGCTATAAGCAGTTCTTCCACAATGTCGGTCTGCCCTATTATCTTTTTTTGAACATTCGACAGGATTTTCTTTTTGGAATTTTCGAACGCTTCAAGTTCTTCAAGCTCACTCATCTGTTGTTCCCTCACTTTCGAATAACTCCATATCTTTTAAATCCTTTCCCATATTTTCCATTTCGTATCGGGCAGAAACAGCAAGAGGGCTGTCAGGGTATTTTTCCAAAAATTCTTCATAATGTTTTTTGGCTGCTTCTTCTTCGGAAAGACTGTTGTGATAAGTAAACGCTATAAGAAATTTTACATCGGGAGCTTTTTTGTGGTCAGGAGTTTTTTTTAGAAATTCCTTATAAGATCTTACTGCGTGACCATACATCCCCATTCCGGCATATTCCTGAGCTTCGTAAAACAGCTGATCAGGGGTTCTTTCATACTTGTTTCCCTTTATATCGTGATTATACATACTCACATGCACCTGAGCTCCGTCTTTGTACAATCTTTCTCTTTTTTTCATTCCGTTGCTGTAATATTCTATTCCAAGACCGTTGCCGTTCTCATCAAGCTCCCTTCTGAAAGCAACAGTTCCGTCATCATAATATTCTATGCCCTCGCCAACCCGTTTGCCGTCTTTCATATGCCATTGTGCAGATATCTGACCGTCAGGATAATATTCTTTCTGAAGCCCGTCCATGTCACCCTTACTGTAATTGTACTCACCCTTGACCGTGACGCTGTCCCGGTATGAAATTACTCTGCCGTCAACTTCTTCTTCCGGAATCTGATTTCCGTCTCGAAAGAACGCTTTTCTGTCCTGAGTTCCCTTCAGTATTATTTGCGCATTCAAAAGTATCGCCAGGCTTAAAGCAGCAAAGATACATGTTCTAATATTCATAGCTAAACTCCAATTTTTTACATTATATACAGAACGGTAAATATATTATAAACGGCTCTTATAGTCAATATATAATTTTTTGTTCCTGAAAAAGCTATATTTTTATGTTTGCCGGGACAATAGATCACAGGTAGTATATTACATCTTGCCATGCTTCATTATAGATATGATAAGCCCGAAAGCAAGTATCATAGCTCCAACATAACCGACTATCCCGATAACAGGTATCCCGTAAAAAAGAGGAGGAATTTTTGAAAGCACGATAAGAGATGAACCTATGATTATTGAAGCGAGCACAACAGAAAAAGCTATCTTATTGCTTATTCTTTCGTGCGTTCTTAGCATTTCCTCAAATCCTTTGTGCTTCAGATCTATTTTGAAATTCCCTTTTTTTAATATCTGGATCAGTTCGGGTATTTCACCGGGCAGCTTAAGCAGCAGCCTCCACATATCATCTGTCATTTCCAGCATCTGTTTTGCGAGATTCTTGGGACTGTATTTTTTTCTTATCAGTTTTTTTGAATACTCCTCAAGTTCCATGCCTATATTAAAATCGGGATTCAGTTCTAAACCTAAGGATTGAGCTAAAACCATACTCCTGGTCAGCAGATATAGGTTTGAAGGCATGGTCAGATCATTTTGATAAAAAAAGCTGAAAAGATCGTTCATTACCTCTGTCATGTCCAGTTCCGCTATGTCCCTGTAAAAGTACTTGTCTATAAAGCCTGAGACCTGAAGCTCAAGATCATTCTGATCTATACCCGCTGTTCCGGGGGATATTTTGAGAAGTGACTTTGTTACTTTTCTTGTGTCTCTGTTTACAATGCCGGTTATAATATCTGTAAAAGACTCTTTTACAACACCTGTAAGTGATCCCATCATTCCGAAGTCTATAAAACACAACTGACCCTTCATTGTCACAAAAATATTTCCAGGGTGAGGATCTGCATGAAAAAAACCGTCTTCAAAAATCTGTTTGAGGATCGAATCAACCCCGTAATTGGCTATCTCTTTCAAAGAAAATCCCGAAGATTTGATCTTTGCTGTATCAGATATTTTTATACCCTCGATAAATTCCATAACGAGTACTCTCTCTGTGGAAATATCTTTATAAATTTCGGGCACTTTTATTTCTTCGATTTCCTCAAAATTCTGGCTGAATCTCTCAATATTCAACAGCTCGTTGTTAAAATTGAGTTCTTTGTTGATTGATCTTTCAAATTCATCTACTATGCCGGGAAGATTGAACGCCTGCATATCCTCGATATGATTTTGCACCATTCGGGCAAGGTGTTTCATTATTTCAATATCAATTTCTATTTTTTTCTTAATGCCAGGCCTTTGCACCTTTACCGCCACTAACGACTGATCGTACAAAACGGCTTTGTGCACCTGCGAAACCGAGGCGGCTGCTACAGGTTCTTTTTCGAATTTTTCAAACAACTCATTAACCGTCGTTTCGAGCTCCTCTTCTATTACGGCCACAGCCTTATCCGCATCAAATGGAGGAACGCTGTTCTGAAGCTTTTCAAGTTCCTTTATCAGTTCTTTCGGGATCAGATCGCTCCTTCTGCTCATGATCTGACCGAATTTAATAAATGTGGGACCCAGTTCCTCCAGGCTCATTCTTATCCTTTCATAAACACTCAGGTCTTCTTCTTTGGCAATCTTATCCTTAAATACCAGCTTTTTTCCGAGATTAATATATTTTGTTATTTTTGAATTAGATATAATCTCGGAAAAACCGTGCGATGAAATGACTTCGATAATTTCGACATATCTGTTTGAATGCCGGTATATTTTATTGATCAGACTATTCTTGTTCATCCATATCCTCTAAAAATTAGTTTACCTGTATTCGGTATCCAAATAATACACATTTTCTTAAAAGATGTCAAGTTTAGAAAAATTTCCCTAAAAATCCCGTAATTTACACTTGACAGAGAATCCTTTCCGACTTATATTTGACTCGCTGACCTCGGGTCGGTAAAATAAACCTAAGTAAACGGAGGTTTTATGGCAGGTTCAAAAATAAAGACAAAAGAGATCGAACTTAAAAGGCAGATCATACTTGAGGAAGCACTCAAGCTGATCGACAAGGTCGGTTTTAAAGATGCTAAAATGGAGGATATAGCAAAAAATGTGGGATTTTCCAAAGCCTCTCTCTATTCCTATTTCAGAGATAAGGAGGAGATCGCAATGCATATCTTCGGCAAACACCTTTTAAAACTATATAGCCAAATCAGGGACCTGCCCGAAAAAAATATCAGTGCAGTAGAAAAACTGTCCGTGATGAGATCGGTCCACGAAAAATTTTTAAAGAGATCAAAGAATTTTGTGGTAATACGGCCGAACCTTAAAATGATGCAGAAGATTCATTCTGAGCTTATCGAACTAAAAGAAAAAATTTACGGTATTTTAAAAAGCATAATAGAGCAGGGAAAAAAGGAAAAGGTCTTTAATAAGGATCTGGACATTGATCTGACGGCCAATCTTTTAGATGCAATGATGACCGGGATAATTTTTGTAAATTCGGTATTCAAAACAGCAAAAAAAGGTATTTTACCCGAATATAGGATCGATGAGATGACAGACTACGCAATGGATTTTTTCTATCTTGGAATATCAAACACAAATACGGAGATTTGTAAATGATCCTGGTTAAAACTGCCGTTAAAAGACCTGTCCTTACAACCGTGACGGTTTTTGCGATAGCTCTTTTGGGCTTTCTTTCTTATTTTAATCTTCCTCTGAACACTGTTCCTGAAGTAGAGATCCCCTTTATTACCATACAGGTGGTATATCCGGGAGCTTCACCGGAAGAAATAGAAACTAATATTACCAAAAAGATCGAGGACGAGGTATATACCGTTTCCGGTCTCGACTATGTGGAATCCTACCTGATGGAGAATGTAAGTATTACCGTCTGTAAGTTCCTTACCACAAAAGATCCCGACATAGCAAATCAGGAAATCAAGGACAAAATTGATGCAATATTGAACGAATTTCCCGAAGATGTGCAGAAGCCTGTAGTAATGAAACTTGATATTAATGCACAGGCTGTCATTCAGATGGCATTCGTAACTGACCTTTCTGACAAAGATGCCTACGATTATGTGGATAAAGAACTTAAGAACCGCTTTGCAAAGATAACTGGAGTTTCCAAGATCGAGACATCCGGCGGTAGAAAACGCGAGATACAGATAGTACTCGACAGTAAAAAACTTTCCATGTATGCTCTGTCACCGCTGCAAATTATCGGATATTTATCAACAAATAATCTCAATCTTCCGGGAGGGAATATCTCCAAGTCGGGCAGCGAATATTCGGTAAAAGTCTATGGCGAGTTCACCGATATTTCTCAAATTAGGAATATTAAGATACCGACGCCCTACGGAATAAAACATCTTAAGGATATTGCAGAGATCAGAGATACGCTCGAAAAAGAAACATCATACTCCACATATTACAGGTATGATGATGAAGGTAATTCCGAAAACAGGGTCATTAAAGTATCTGTGTTTAAGCAGTCGGATGCGAATACTGTTAAAGTTGCGGACGGGATACTGGAGGAAATGGAGACTACAAAACCTCTCCTGCCCGGAAATTCAGATCTCGCGGTTATACAGGATACATCAACATTTATCCGTAACAGTGTATCAGATACAATGTCCACCATATATATGGGCGTCCTGCTTACTGCAACGGTGCTGTTCATTTTTCTGCACAGTTTAAGAATAACGCTCATAATCGCCATTTCGCTCCCGGTAATTCTTATATCCACCTTCCTGCTGGCCGACATATCAGGATTCTCGCTGAATGTTCTGACACTTATGGCACTTTCTGTTTCTGTAGGAACACTTGTTACCAACTCGGTCGTGATAATAGAAAACATTATCAGGCATATGAAGAGGGGGGAAAGTTCAGCCGGGGCATCATACAAGGCAACAACAGAAATCGCGGTGGCAATTCTCGCTTCCACACTAACTAACATAGTGGTCTTTGTTCCTATCGCATCAATGGGTTCAATAGGCGGTCAGATGTTCAAAGAATTCGGCCTTATGGTAACCTTTGCCATGATCTTTTCGATAATTGTGGGTTTTACTGTTACACCCATGCTCGCCACGGTACTGCTAAAAAAATACAAGGCTAAAACAGAACATAAGAAAGGTTTCGGTCATTTTTTCGATAAAAACTTTGAGCGTTTCAAGACGAGCTATAAGAATTTACTGACTATAATGATACGCAAAAAAACATACAGGACAATTACGATCATTTTACCTTTTATACTACTGGCGGCAACATTCTGGTATGTTTCAAAAAACCCGCTCGGAAGTGAATTTTTTCCTCAGATGAACGAACGAATGATCGATATTTCTGTTGAAATGCCTTCATACTACAACATAGACAAAACAAGAACCGTGTTCGAAAAAATAAGAAAAGAGATCCTTAAAATAAAGGAAACAGAAGATGTTCTTGTTGAGATCGGTACAGGAGGATCTGGAGTCAGCCAGGGGGGATATATCGGTTCTGTAAAAGTAAATCTTTTCAAAGAGAAATACCTTGAAAGATCGGTTGAGGAAATTATAGAAAATATAAATAAAAGACTTCTTGATATACCCGATGCCAGGATAAAAGTAAGCGCAGCGAGCTCTTTTGAGGGTCCGAACAGCGAATCGCCGATCGTATTTGAAATATACGGGGATGACCAAAAGACGCTTGCCCGGCTGACATACGAAGTTTTGGACGTAGTTAAAAAAGTTCCCGGGACAACAAATGTCGATTCAGATATCAGACCGGGAAAACCAGAGGTCAAGATCGTACCGGACAAAAAGAAACTGGTCGAATACGGCACCGATGTTGCTTCAATTGCTCAGGTTGTCAGGACTGCCGTGGAGGGACTGACGGGACCAGTTCTTAAAGAGGACGGACTGGAGTATGATATCAGGGTGACTCTGGAGGATCGAACGGTAAATGATCTTGATAAAATAGGTAATCTGACCGTTCTGACGCCTTCGGGACAGATAAAGATATCTGAACTTGCTCACCTGGAAATATCAGAATCCCCGTCGGTCATAACCAGGAAGGAAAAGTCAAGAAGATACAAGGTCACGGCCGATGTTACTGGCAGATCCACAGGTGAGATAAACAACGATATTACAGAAATGATCAATTCAAATATAGACATACCGGACGGGTTTAAGATCGATACCGGTTTCGGGGCAAAAATGCAGGAGGAAATGGGAAGAGAATTTGCCAAGGCCGCGCTAATTGCGATAATACTTACCTTTTTGCTTATGGCAGGAATACTGGAATCATACAGAGAATCCATATTGATCATGATGACACTACCGCTTTCGCTGCTGGGAGTTATTTGGGGCTTAAAGCTAACAGGCATCACTATGAGCCTGTTTGCAATGATGGCCGGAGTCATGCTGATCGGTATTGTCGTAAATAACGGTATTCTTATTCTGGACTATGCGAACATTCTCAAAAAACAGGGACAGAGTGTGTCGGATGCGATAATTAATGCCAGTGCAGAAAAATTAAAAGCTATAGTCATGGCTACCATGGCTTCTGCTTTCGGTATGCTTCCGCTTGCTCTCGGTATCGGAGAGGCAGCTGCCATGCAGCAGGGAATGGGTGTTGTTTCTCTTTTCGGTCTGATAACTGCGGCATTTCTCACCCAGTTCGTCATACCGTCTTTCTATGCTGCATTTGTAAGCGATAAGAGAACTATCGAAGAAGATATCGAAAGCGATCTTAAAAAAGAACACATAAACGGAGGCAGATAAATGAAATATATCCTGTTATTACTTATTTTAACGGTCAGCTCACTGCCTGTGTACGGAGAGGTATATGATCTGGAAAGATCGATACAGACAGCTTTGGAAAATAATGAGTCAGTAAAAACAGCTGAAAAGGAACTTGAAAAATCCGATCATATCTATGACGAGGCTTTTAGCGGGGCGCTGCCCAAAGTTGAAGCTAATCTGACTTATCTTAAGAATCTGTATTCTTCAAAGGTTACAAACATGGAGTACTATTTTGCACAGCTGGGAAACGGCATGGCGGATATGAATAATCTGATAGCCGGCCTGCACCCCGAAGCAGGCATACCCGAACTGCAAAAATCGCCTCTGCCATCAAAAGAGACAGAAGCGGTAAAAAATAATACTCTACAGGCGGAGCTCAGCCTTATACAGCCGATCTGGCTCGGAGGAAAGATCGGTACAGCTATTGATATTGCAAAAGTTTATAAAAAAATGAACAGGGCCGCATACCGACTGGAAAAAGACAGGGCTGTAACAGAGATCAAGAAAAATTTTTACCAGATACTGGCTCTTGATGAATCCAGAAGAGTTATGGATATGGTTAAAAAAGACGCCTATAAAAATCTGGATAAGATCGAAAAACTTTATGAAGAGGGATTAGTTTCCGAGTACGATCTTATTCAGGCAAGAGTAAGAGTAAATTCCGTCGAACCGAAAATAGTCTCTATCAATAATTATTATGAACTGGCAAAAGACTATATGAAGATAAATATGGGGCTTTCTTCGGATGCGGTATTGGAGATCGATGGTGAACTTTCGGATTCTTTTATGCCCGATACAACAAAAGTTACACAAAAAGCTTTGAATAACAGGATCGAACTTCTGCTACTGGATTATCAGAGGGAACTTCTGAAAAAAAATATTGAAATTGAATATTCGAACCACCTGCCCTCTGTTATAGGACTGGCAAATTATTCTTTTCAGTCGTCTTCTGACGATATTGCAGATACATTTGAAAAAAATTCAGGCGTAGGGGCCTTCAACATCGGTGTTACGGCAAACCTGCCGGTATTCAACGGCTTTGCAACCAGTTCAAAAGTGGACCAGGCCAGAGTAGAAGAAAAAAAGGCTTCTCTAAATATTTTGAAGACCAAAAAGCTGATAAGGCTGCAGGTAAAAGAGGCTCTAAGCAAAATAGATCTGGCCCGAAAAGAGCTTGTACTCAGAGACAAAGAAATTGCCGAAAACGAAAAAGCTCTCGCCATCACTCAGGTCAGGTACGATAACGGACTTTGTACCCAGCTGGAACTGACAGGAGCACAGACTTCACTCGAATCGGCAAGACTGAATAAAGTGAACACAATAAATAATTATATAAATGCTCTGATCGATCTCGAAACTGCAACAGGCATAATTAGTTTAAAAGAATTTTAAAATTTTAAAATAAAGGGAAAAAGATGATAAAAAAATATTTTATTTCTTCAGCAGCCGCGGTCTTACTCCTCATTACAGGATGCTCAGACAAAGAATCTGAAACTACAGAAAACACCTCGGTCGAAACCCTTCAGCAAAAGAACGGTTACCCGGTCAGGATCACAAACATAAAAAGAGAAGACCTTACAAAATGGGATGAATACACAGGAACCCTATCAGGTTCTGAAGAAGTATCGGTTTTCGGGCTTCTCGGCGATAATTATTCGGAAGTCAATGTAGAGGTTGGAGATATTGTTAAGAAAAACGATGTCCTTGCAGAGTTCCCCTCGAACAATCCTCAGGCAAACTATAATCAGGCAAAGATCGGTTTAGAAACAGCCAAAAAGACTTATGAGAGAATGAAAAGAGTATATAGATCAGGAGGCATATCAGAGCAGCAGCTTGACGAAATAGAAGCGCAGTATAAGATTGCAAGAGAGAATTTTAATGCCACAAAACAGCTCATTAAGGTAATATCTCCGGTTTCGGGAGTAGTTGCAGATGTCTTTTTTGACAAAGGTGATAAGAACGATCCCGGAAGGCCGTTCTGCAAGATAATTAAAACTTCGAAACTCAAAACAACAATTTTCATCGAAGAGGAAAAAATAAAGAATTACGAGAAAGGACAGGAAGTCAGGATCAAATGGGACGGCTTAAAAGATAAAGAGTTCAAAGGTGTCATAAACAAAATATCAATGTCTTCCAATCCCGCCGCGAGAGGTTTTTCTGTTGAAGTGTCTGTGAATAATGAACACAATGAACTCATGCCGGGAATATTTGTTTATGTTTACACAAAGATATACGGCAGCCCCGTTGCAATAGCCGTACCAAGAGATGCAATTTTTACAGAAGGCGGAAAAAATTATGTCTATCTCGC
>JAWOER010000290.1:0-4098 GCA_046482655.1 Candidatus Delongbacteria bacterium
GCAGAATTTGAGAGTGGTGACACCAAGTCCCTTATCTTTAAAAACAGGTCACAAAATGATTTTAAACATATTTATAAACTGGCAGAACAGGCTGAATGTTTAATAGAAAAAGTGAGATCTTTACTAAAAGATCTGGAAAGCGAGATTATTATAAAGATAGGTATCCTGACAGAGGAGGAGGTTGAAAGAAGACATCCTTTCAGATGGAATCTGCCATATGAAGCAGTAAAAAAAATTCCCGACATACTTATATTTGACAAAACAGCAGAAACGATCATAGAGAATTATAACACTATGGCTACAGGTTTGAGAAATATATGGACTACTGACGGTATCGAGTTCTCAAAGTCGCGAAAGATCATGAATATATATTTTGAACGGGAAGAATCCGGCCAGCTGAATGATTTTATCGAAACTGAAGAAAAACTTTTATACATCTATGGAGAAAAGGGTTCGGGAAAAACTAAACTTGTAAAAAAATTCGCTGACAAAATCGCGGCCCAAAAAAACATTATCTACCTTTACGAAAGAAAGCATTCCCTAAAAGAATTCCGGATAATCCACGATCTCATATATTATATGCTCTTTTATACCAGGGGTACAGAACCTCTTAGCGAGGATGATGTTTTATGGAAGGTCGAAAACTCAACCCTGTCCCCAGTCAACAAAAGCAACCTGATACATTTCATATCTGTGCTCTATGGAGAGAACGCTAATAAAGAGGACATATTATTCGATCTTGGCAAATACAAAATAAATATAAAAAAAGCACTGAATGATGCGCTTCAGATCACAAAAAAGGATTTTACGGCCATTATTGACAATTATCAGTGGATAAGTGACGAATGTAAGTATCTTTTCTTCGATGTCCTTAAAGAAAACAATCATAAAAATAAGCTCATTTTGATATCTGATGATAAAAACTATTCTACAGACATTCATATTCCGGTAAGGTATCTAAAAATTTCCGATCTGAACAAAGTGCAGATATCAAAACTTCTCAAACTTACATTTCCCCGAACCAGAATCACAAGCAAAACATCAGATTTTATTCATAAAGCTACAGGCGGGAATCTTTATACCACACTCGAATTCCTTCAGTATATGCTGGACAAAGAATTCCTTCAAAAAAAGAATTCCAGGCTGGAAGTATTTATGCCTGATATAAGTATGATACCCGACAATCTGTCCGAAATGTACAATGAAAAAATTAGATCTCTATCCGAAAATGCTCTTAATCTGATAAAGATCGTTTCTATTATGGGAGACAGGTTTTTTTTGAGCGATCTGGACTGGCTGCTGCATATTTTAAATTACCCCCATGATGAGGCAGAAGGTTTAAAAGAACTTGAAAGTGCCGGCCTTATCAACAATTACGGCGATCATTATTTTGTTACCGAGCCGCCTGCTGTCGCACCGATATACAGGGATATGAATCATCATAATAAGAAGTTAATACACAGATTGCTTGCAGAGCTGTTCGAGACCAAAGGATATGACGATTTTGGATTTAAGATCTTCATTCATTACTACAGATCCGATAATTATGATAAACTAATTTCTATTCTGCCTGATCTTAGAAAAAGTATGCTTCTGAATCTAAATTTTAACGCCCTGAAAAATATTATTGATCTCTCTGACAAATTTCTTTTCAAGCTATGCCTAAAGGAATCGGTATATCCTGTTAAATTATGGATCGACAATCTGATCTTTTCAAAATGGATATTTGACAGCAGAGATCCTATGAACTCTATCCTGACATTAGAAAAAGCAATCGATTATCTGATAAAAACAGGTTTGGAAGAATCCTGTCCCGAACTGACTGTACTCTTGCTGGATCTTTATATTTCATCCGGGAAAAAGAAAAAATTTGATAAATATTTTCAGGCCGGCTATGAAATTGCGGAAAAAAAAGGATACACAAAAATTAAATATGAGCTTTTGATCCTGAGATCCTCTGCAAAAAACTATTCATCGCTGACAGATCTGGAAAAAGATCTCAAGAAGATCGATGAGTTAAGATCAGTTGCGGGAGTTGATACACAGAAACACAAATACCTAATGCTAAAAGCCGAGTATCTGGATCAGGTAAAAGATACCAGAGAGGCTTCGGATATTATTAAAAAAATCCTTAAAGAGGAGACTGACTCCCTTGACTTTACCGGTATGATAAGAACGATGAAAAGACTCGTTAAACTCTATATGAAAACAAGAAATTACAAAGCTGCCGAAGAGTATTTAAAACAGCTTCTAGTTATAGAAAAAGACAGCAGTTTGTCAGAAACGATCCAAATAAATATTGATCTTGCTAAAATTTACGGTTATCAGAACAAATTTCTTCAGGCTGTTTCTATGATAGATTCTTTGATTTCAGTTGCTGATTCCCCTGACTTGAACTTTTCGCTAAACTACACTCTCGGATCGATCTATCAGTTCTATGACGAAAAGGAAATGGCCGTAAAAACATTTGAGAGCATAATTAAAAAGGTTCGGAACCGCAGATCTGACAAATTCTATATACTCAGATTAAAATCATCTATGATGTGCTGTTATTTTGACGAATATGAAAAGGCTCTGTCTTTTTTAAAATTTGTAAAAAAGACGCGGTTCCGCGATCTGGTAAAGAACATCATACAATCCTTCATTTTATTCCCCGAAGAAAAAGAGATCAACGGTATTTATGCCGAATTCAAAAATGATAAATTTACAGAAAATTCAGATCTTGTTTTCGAATCCGCCTTTCTTTTTCTTAAATTTTTGAAAAAAAGAAGAAAAAGAGAAATGGCGAAAGATATGATAAAACTGATGGACAGAATGCAGATCGGAGTTGAGGATTTTAATATTATTCAGAATTATAAAAAATTGTCAAAAAATATTCTTCGAAAACCAGTACGGATCCAAAAGAAAGTATCCGAAGCAGGAAAAATGAGCATATCTGCAAAAAAAAGAGTCAGCAGAAGAAGAAAATCTTAGTATAAAAGGAGCTCTTTTATGTACAGCGAATATTTTGAAGTGAACGGAGGCAAAAAACTTAAAGGAAAGATCAGCCCTTCGGGTAACAAAAATGAGGCTCTGCCCGTAATAGCTGCTGCCATGCTCACAGAGGAAGAGGTCACGATCGGAAACATTCCCGACATAATTGATACTAATATTATGATCGATATTGCGAAGTCTCTCGGATGTAGGGTCGTAAAAAAATCTTCGAGTACCTACAGCTTTAAGGCTAAAACTATAACAAGAAAATCTATTGATAAGGATCTGTCTTCAAAAATAAGAGCTTCTCTACTGTTCCTCGCTCCAATGATCTTACGGAGCGGATCAGTACCTCTCCCCTCTACCGGCGGTGACAAGATAGGCGCAAGAAGGATAGATTCACACCTGCTCGCATTCATCAAAATGGGCACAAAAATGACGAGAAAGGGAAAAGAATGGGTCCTGACCGGCGGGGACCTCAAAGGTGCTGAAATACTTCTCGACGAGGCATCGGTCATGGCTACCGAAAATGCGGTAATGATGGCTGTTCTTGTTCCGGGAACAACGACTATTTACAATGCGGCCTGCGAGCCGCATGCGCGGAACCTGTGCAATATGCTTGTAAGTATGGGAGCTGATATCAAAGGTGTCGGATCGAACAGACTGATCATCAAAGGCGTAAAAAAACTGCACGGAACTAAGCACCGAATACTTCCCGATCATATTGAAGTGGGATCGTTCATGGGACTGGCGGCGGTCACAGGAGCAGGCGTCACCATAAAAGATTCATATACAGAACACATGGAAGTCATATTCCCATCTTTTTCCAAGCTCGGAATAAAGTATGAAGTCAGAGGTAAAGATATATTTATTCCAGGAATGCAGAAGCCTGTGATAGTTGATGATTTCGGGGGGAAAATTCCCTCGGTCTCCGATCAGCCATGGCCCTGCTTTCCCGCAGATCTTTCAAGCATAATGGTGGTATCAGCGCTATTCTCAAAAGGAACGATCATGATACACGAAAAAATGTTCGAAGGTCGGCTTTTCTTTGTTGATTCGCTTATCCGTATGGGCGCCAAGGTTGTACTGTGTGATCCCCACAGAGTAGTTATTTCGGGCCCGGTA
>JAWOER010000003.1:0-4023 GCA_046482655.1 Candidatus Delongbacteria bacterium
CAGTCATAAGACACTTTCATACATGCAGAATATTCTTCTGCTTCAGAACAGTCCGGGTTACGATGAAGTGCTTTTTATTAATGCCGAAGGTAAAATTACAGAAGGCGCCAAGTCCAATATTATCGGCATCAAAAATAATATTCTGTATTTTGTAGGCCAAGATGAAAATTACCTGCATGGAATTATGCAGAAAAACATCCTCAAAGACCACATAAAAATCGGATTTAAAAACGCACTGTCTGTATGCGTCGGGTTCTCTCCCGAATCTTTAACTTCTTTCGATGAAATTATTATTAGTAACAGCCTTATCGTAGCCCGGAGCATATCCGCATTCAGGCATGGTGAACATGATATGAAAATTTCTGCGGCTGGACATTCTGAAAATATCAGAGATTTCTATCTTTCAAAGTAATGGCATCATTCATGTATTATCTCAGCAGACCGTAAGTTTGTAATCAATTCCTCTGGCCTTCAAATACTTGAGCATTGATCTGAAACATTTTTCTTCCCTGCCGACAAATTCAGCAGGACTTAATCCCGGTTCTTTATACAGGCCTTTGATGATCAGATCTACTGCGGAAGTACATGCGTAACCGGTAGTTCTCGCCATCGAAGATGTTTTAGTTTTTTTACAGTACCTGTCGAACAGATCATAGGTATAAGTTTTTTTCTTTCCTTTTTCGACGCCTTTAACGATCACACGCATTATGGTAAATTCCTCCTCGAATCTGCCAAGTTTCCAGTTTTCATCGGTAAAAAGTATCTTTTCTGTCATCTCGAGAGGGGATATTTTCGTTCCGTTTATATCAACAGGGTCTTTGGAAAAGAAACCGGATTCTCTGAGCACTCTGATCTTTTCTATATAGCCGGGATAGCGCATCGTTTTTTCTTTCATATCCGGTATATTCGGAAAATTTGATATTATAGATCTGAGACCGTCACTGTTCCATGCCTCAAGAGTGCCCACACCTTCGAACTCGAAAAGCTCAGGATCCGAAAGAGCCGGCCTGACTACTTCCTTTCCGTTTTCCCTGTATCTTGCGGGACGGACATACTCTTCGATAACATCGCACGGTGAGAATGGAGCCTTGTATTCCCAGGGCCATTTCCTTTCAGCGGGAAGTCCGCCCACAAGGCAGAGATACGATTCCACTTTCATCCTTTCGTTGTGATATCCGAGGATCACATTGCACATTCCCGGAGCGACGCCCATATCTGTTACAGCTATAACACCTTTGTCCTTTGCAAGCTTGTCGAGAGTTTTTGAGTCTTCGGGAAAAAACGCAATATCCACGATATTTTTTCCGGACCCGATCACGGTTTTGACTGTTTCGTAGCCCATAAATCCGGGGACTGCATTGATGACGAGGTCCGAATCCTTAACGATCTTTTTTAAGACTTTTTTATCCTTAAGATCAGCGATCTCAGTCTCAATCCCGTGCTCTTTTTCAAGTATGGCAAGGGACTCTTTATTTATATCAGCCGATTTGACCTGATAGTCTTTTTTGAGATCGACAGCTATTGCTCTTCCGACCATTCCGGCACCCAACACGACTATTTTCATTTTTTCTCCTACTCAGTCGAGGTAAATGTTTTTGTAATAAAATAACCGCTTTTTAAACTGTCTGCGGCTCCTGACTCTCCGGTCTTGTATATGAATCCGCTGAACACCCCTTCAATTATTTCATCAGGTTCAAATTTCAGGATACGGATCGAAGTCTCATTTGCAAGCGGATCTGACCCTGTAATGGAATATTTCCCGACATCTACATCTTCAGAATCCAGTGTTATTTCGTTCGTCACATCATCACTTATCAGTATATCATTCTTTTCAGTCTCATCATCCAGCCTGAATTTGACCAGCCAGTGCTCACCTTCATCCTTTGAAGCTCTAAACTCAATACTTTTGTAACCATACCTCTGTGTTACAACACACTCAACATCCCTTGAGGCTGAAAATGTTTTGTCTGTTATCTCAGCGGTTAATCCGTTGGTAAATTCGGGCGGCGGTTCGCTGTCATCTTCACACCCCAGAAAAATAATGCAGGATAATACAAAAATAAGCATGACCATCATTTTTTTCATTCTTTAACCTCCTTAATTATTTTTAGTCATTCCTTCTGTCCATCATATACCATCTGTCAGAATCAGACATAACATCTGTTTCGTCTTCCTGCTCACTTATATCCTGCTCCGCGATCTCATCCTTGTCAGATATTTTTATTTTTGCAAACCTTCCGTGCTCTGTATCAGGATATTTGTCATGCAGCATTGTGTATATTTCCTTTGCCTTCTCATTATCTTTAAGCTTAAACTCTGCCGTCATTCCCGCGGCTCTGAGTATTTTTGGAACAGAACTGCTTGAAGGGAATCTGGAAGCAATATCAAGATAATCATCTACCGCCTCCGAATACAGAGAATCAACAAATTTCTGGGAGGCAGCGTTAAAAAAATAATTTGCTGAATCCTGTATGATCGTAACAGGATCAAGCCCTTTTTGTCTTCTAACGAAATTTGCGGCTTGAGTTTTTGGGTACAACGCTATCAAACTGTCCTTCATGTCCGAATATCTGCTGCTGTCCGCCAATACCAGCCTGAGCATTGATCTGGAAGCGATATGGGGAAAAAGTTTTTCTTTCGAAAGATCTCTATAATAAACAAGGGCGCTGTCCTTCAGGTCCATTTCGAAATATAATTTTTCCGCCAGTTCGTGCTTTGCAGAAACAAAAGATGTCTTTAGTTGTTCCAGATTCTCTCTTAACGATACCAGGTTATCAGCCTCTTTAATTTCTTCTGTTTTAACCAGGCTGTCTATCTGATCTTCGGTATTTTTTACGGATCTTTTATGATCCTTTAGCCTTTTTTTTAGAATATCTACATCTCTTATCAGATTTAAACGCTCTGATGCTGTTTCGTAATACTCATTTCTTCTGTCGTAATATCCGGAAGAGTCATACATGTCCGCCGCTTTTTCAAAATCTTTGGTAATATTAAAATTCAGCTCACCCAGATAAAACGCGGCCTCAGACAAATATTTGCCGTTATATCTGTCTTTTGGATTGTTTTTTAGAATTTTGTCGATCCTTTCCTCAACCTCTTCTGTGTCTTTATTTTCTAAAAAGTATTTTGCAAGAACTACTTTACCTTTTAACGAGTAATCATCATAGTCAGGATCCTTTGTTATTTTTTCGAGTATTTCTATTGCACTCTCGGTATCGCCTGCATTATACAAAGCCCCGGCATATTTGACTGTTGTATCAAAAATTTCCTCTCTCGATTCCTGCAACCCGATAATTTTCCTGTAATACTTTGCAGAAATTTCATGCTCCTTTTGCTGTGATGCAATATCTGCGATCCTTTCGAACAAATGGAGCTTTTCGGCTTCGCCTTCTATTCCTTCTGAAGACTGAATAAAAAGTTCTAAAGCTCTTAAACTGTCTCCGGTCGAAAGATTCATTTCGGCATTGAGTTTTATCAGTTCATGTTCATCAATATCAACCTCATCAGAGGCTATACCTGACATTAGCTTTTTAGCTTCTTCAAAATTATTTAGAGCGATCTCTGCTTCTGCAAGATATATCTTTGCCTGATCGGAAAGTTCAGAACTTGGGAAATTCGATAAAAGTTCACTAAATTTTCTTTGAGCCTTATAGTACTCTTCCTGCCTTAAATAACACAGCCCCATCATCAAAAGGGCATCGTCAACCCACTTACTGTCCGGATAAAATTCGAGTATTTTAGAAAGCTCCTTCAAGCTTTTCTCGTAAAGATTACGGTCTATTGTGTTACTCTCTTTCCTTTTCTCTTCGGCCTTATTAAAACTTTGTTTTGCATTAAAGTACATATTAAAATACGCACAACCCCAAAAGACGGCTATCAAAGACAAAAAAATGAATATTTTATATTTTTTTCTCATTATTTATACGCCTCCTGCACATTTCTTCAACGGCTCTGAAGTTAACTTTACCATTGGCCAGCATGGGAAGTTCCCTAAAGGGGGACACGACACCTCAAGGAGTACGG
>JAWOER010000023.1:0-6476 GCA_046482655.1 Candidatus Delongbacteria bacterium
GTTTTGTCGAAATTTACGACAATATTATCGAAAAAAAGATATCCTATCTTTCAGATATATATCCCAAGCATAAAGATATAATAGAAAAAAGACTGTTGCTAAAAAACAATTTGACGGGAAGCGGAAAAATGCCGGTCAAAAACGATATTCTGAACGCCAGAGAAAAAGACATCACAATAGAAAAATTGCTTGAAATTAAAGGCGTTCGGAAAATTATAGATGATAAAATAAAAGAGGGTATCGACAACATAAAACAGCAGCTTTTAAAGGATTACCACGAAAAGATCGAAGATTTTTCGAACAAGATAGAAGTGGAAAAGAAAATCTACCGCGAGATAATCAAAGACAATATCAATCTTATGAACGCAGTCGAAATTAAAGATGCCGATCCTGAAAAACTAATTGACAGTCTGACTAACTTTTATTACAGATACAAGCTTTTGAACGAAAAACTTCCCGATTCATTTAATATAGAAATGAAAAATCCTGATAAGGGTAAGAACACTCTGCTTTTTTTAATGGAGAGCCTGTCGGAAAAATACATAAAGATAGTGGACCCGTATTTTTTCCCTTCTGAACTGGAACTTTTAAAAGATATTCCCGATGATATAGAAATAAAGATCATATCTTACGCACTCATGCTGGACGAATATAAGGATAAACTTGCTGTTTTCAAAGACAAGCTAAGGGAATTAAGAGATCAGCGCTTTGGAACTGTAAAAGTAAAACTTATAAAGTTCAGTAATAGAAAACAGACCCCTATCCATGACAGAGCTCTTTTTTCTGCAGACTGGGGATTGAGTTTTTCGAACTCTCTGTCTCAAATAGGCGCAAAACACGATATTATTGCCACAAGAATACTGTCTAAGGAAAGAGAAGTAAAAGATTTCGATGATTTCTGGTTTATAGGCAATCAGGCCAAAAGAGGCGGAAAAACATTAAAAGTCAGCGTTATTGAACTGTAAATCAAAATCAGGAGAACAGGTGAAAAGTTCAAAACAGATAAGGAACGAATTTATTGATTTTTTTAAAAATAAAGATCACACGAAAGTTCTTGCCGCACCCGTCATTCCTTATGATGATCCCACACTGCTTTTTACGAATGCGGGAATGAACCAGTTCAAGGATATTTTTTTGGGGAACGGCAAAAGAGATTACACAAGAGCCGTGAATAGTCAGAAGTGCATAAGGGCGGGCGGCAAACACAATGATCTTGACGAAGTAGGAAAAGACGGATTCCATCATTCTTTCTTCGAAATGCTCGGTAACTGGTCATTCGGCGACTATTACAAAAAAGAGGCAATTTCATGGGCATGGGAACTGCTTACCGATGTCTGGAAGCTCGACAAATCAAAACTTCATGCTACCGTCTATAACGATGATGATGAGACCGAAGAGCTTTGGAAAACTGTTACAGATATCGACCATCCACGCATATCAAGGCACGGCGAAAAGGATAATTTCTGGCAGATGGGCGATACAGGACCGTGCGGGCCGTGCACAGAGATCCACTACGACAGGGGACCGTCTTTCTGTAACAAACAAAATGTACCCGGTCACAAATGCGAGCCTAACGGCGACTGTGAAAGAATATTCGAGATATGGAACCTCGTATTCATTCAATACGACAGGAACGATAAAGGGGAACTTACTCCGCTTCCTCTTAAACATGTAGATACAGGCATGGGATTCGAGAGGATATGCCAGGTAATTCAGGGAACGGACTCTAACTATCACATTGACCTTTTCAGAGAGATCATAAGAGAGATCGAGAATGTCACTCAAAGCACATACGAAGTAGACGAGAGAGGAACTCCGCACAGAGTTATCGCCGATCATATCAGAACCCTGCTCTTCGCGATCTCAGACGGAGGAATGCCTTCGAATGAGGGACGCGGCTATGTGTTAAGGCGTATTCTGAGAAGGGCTGTAAGATATGGTACAAAACTCGGAATGAACGAACCGTTCATTTACAAGATCGCTGATAAAGTTGCTGCTGTCATGGGTGATGAATTCCCTGAGATCAGAAAACATCTTGAGCACGCTAAAAATGTGATCCGATCGGAAGAGAAAATGTTCCTTTCGACTTTAAGCAAAGGAGTCGAGCTTTTCAACGAATTCGTGAGTAACAAAAAAGACTCTGACAAGACTGTTGACGGAGAAACGGTATTCAAGCTTTATGACACTTTCGGATTTCCTGTAGATCTGACAGCGCAGATGGCTGAAGAGATCGGTTTTTCTCTCGATACAGAAGGCTACGAGGCCTGCATGAAAAAACAGAAAGACCAGTCACGCTCGAATAAGAAATTCAAAGATACAAAAGAGATAGAGTGGGTCGTACTTTCAGAGACCGGACATACGGAGTTCACAGGCTATGATGATCTTCAAAGAGAATCTGCGGTTATAAAATACAGGATCGACAAGAATAAAATCCAGATCGTGCCGGAAGCTTCAGTTTTCTATGCGGAATCGGGCGGTCAGGTTGCCGATAAGGGAACGATTGAGATCAACGGGGAGATCCTTCCTGTTTTCGATGTCCAGAAAGACGGGGAATTTTTCGTGATTTCCGCAAAAAAACCTAAAAATATCAATATTTCTCCTGAAACAAAAATTAAACAGTCCGTTGACAGGACTTTCCGCGACGAATGCAGGATCCATCACAGCTCGACACATCTTCTTCAGGCTGCGATCAGGCAGGTTTTCGGGGATCATATAGTGCAATCGGGATCTTTCGTTGCAAATAATGTCATGAGATTCGACTATTCCCATTATGAAAAAATGTCGGACGAAAATATCAGACGGGTCGAGGAGATCGTCAACTCATATATCAGGATGAACCTGCCGATAACTACCGAGATCATGCCTCTTGATGAAGCGAGAAGCTCAGGGGTCACGGCTCTTTTCGGCGAGAAATACGGTGAAGTCGTCCGCGTCGTCAGAATGGGCGAAGTTTCCGCAGAACTCTGCGGAGGTACGCACGCGTACAGAACCGGCGATATCGGCTATTTCAGGATAATGTCCGAATCCAGTATCGCTGCAGGTATCCGCAGGATCGAGGCCGTATGCGGCCGGTACGCTGTTGAGAAAGCCGCCGATCAGAGAAATATAGTCGAAGCTATCATAAAAATGCAGTCGGTCAAAGAACACGACATTCTTGAAAGATTACAGAAATCGGCGGCGGAAAGACGCGAACTTGATAAGGCGGTTCAGGAACTGAATGAAAAGCTTGCGCTTTCCCAAATGTCGGACCTGATCTCAAAAAAGACCACTGTCGGGGGTATAAATATAATTTCATCAATAGTTCAGGTGTCTGATGCAAAGATACTCAAGAATCTCGCCGAGAACCTCAGGAATCAGATGCAATCCGCTATAATACTCCTCGGAGCCGACATTGACGGAAAAGCTTCGCTTGTATGCGCTGTGACCGATGAGCTCAAGGCTACTATACCGGCAGGCAAAATAGTCGGCGAAGTGGCGAAAATGCTCGGCGGGGGCGGAGGAGGAGCTCCTCACATGGCTACTGCAGGAGCGAAAGACGCCTCAAAGCTCAAAGAAGCGATAGAATCGGTAAAAGGGTTTATATAGTTTAAGCGTGTTATGACCTCTGCTTCATTTCTCGAAGCGTAAGTCAGCGACACATTAATCAATTGCAGATTTGGAGTATCTATACGGCTCGTGATAAAGATTAATGACTTCCGCTTCTCAAAAAGAAAGCAAAGGCCTTGCAGATATACTATTATTTGTGACAATATTTTGTATTTCCAAACAAAAAAAAATTATTTAAAAAATTCCTGAAATGCTTCGACGACCTTCATCAAATCCTGTTCGTCAAGATCAAGATGTGTTACAAGCCTTATATTTTTGTGACCGGTTATGAAAATACCTCTGTCTCTAAGGTATTTGTATATATCTTTTTCCACATTTCGGGTTAGTTCGATGAAAACCATATTTGTTTCGACCGTGATTAGATCAAGCTTTATTCCGTCTATTTTACTTAGACCCTGCGCGAGAATTTTAGCTTTTTCATGGTCTTCCGCGAGCCTTTGAACATTGTTTTCGAGTGCGTAGATCCCGCCAGCTGCGATGACACCGGCCTGTCTCATTCCTCCGCCAAGCATTTTTCTCCAGCGGCGCGCTTTATTTATCACTTCTTTTGTTGAGCACAAGAGTGAGCCCACGGGTGCTCCGAGTCCCTTTGACAGGCAAATCTGAATTGAATCGAAGTGACTGGTGATCTCTTTTACATCTATACCGAGCTTTACAGCAGCGTTGAATACTCTGGCTCCGTCAAGGTGGAGTTTAAGTTTGTGTTTCTTCGCGAACTGTGAAGCTTCTTTTATGTAATCAAGAGGAAGTACCCTTCCCCCGTAAGTGTTCTCGAGGCACAACAGTTTTGTTTTCGCGAAGTGAAAATCGTCAGGTTTAATCCTTTTTTTAACTTGTTCGAAGTCAAGCCTTCCCAGTTCATCCGCTTCCACCGGCTGAGGCTGAATTGATCCCAGTACGGCTCCTCCCCCGCCCTCGTACTTGTATGTATGCGCATCCTGACCCACAATGTACTCTTCTCCCCTTTCGCAGTGGCAGAGCAGTGCCAGCAGGTTCGCCTGGGTCCCGCTTGTCGTGAATATGGAAGCCTCTGTTCCAAGCATCCGCGCCCCAAGCTCTTCAAGCCTGTTGACTGTCGGGTCGTCACCGTAAACATCGTCACCGACTTCGGCTTCATACATCGCTTTGCGCATCGCTTCGGACGGCCTTGTAACTGTATCGCTTCTAAGATCGATAATTTTCACTTCTCTCCTCCAAATTTCGTAGCCAATACATCAATTATTACTCCGTAAACTATTCCCGCAATAAAGCCGGGTGTATCTATGAATTCCGTAGCTGAATAGAGCGAGAAACTCACTATAAGTCCGAGAAGGCCTCCCCTGACAGCCGAATGAAGAAGGTTTCCGGTTGCCGGAGTATAAAATCCGATCATTAAGCCCATAACTACTCTGTTGAACCATGTCGCGAAAAGAAAAAGTCCGGTTACCTGATCGCCCATTCTTGTATTTACGCCAATAATACAGAAAACCCCGAGTACCGCGCCGAGAATAAGTCCTATGATTGCCCTTTTTTTCATTTTACCTCCGTTTTTTTGAATTCGGAAACGAACTGCCTCATATCTTCCAAAAGAACCGCGTCAGGCTTGCATCTTAAGACCATTCCGTCGAGGAACATAAGACTTTTTATAATCGAGAACATACCTTTTTCAAAGCCCATTCCGCAGTTGACTCCAAGTTTGATCGTCTCCATCATTTTTTTGGTCAGTGATACCTGTTTTACGCTTTTTCCCTTGAAGTCCGCATAAAGGACATGGAATTTCTTTCTGAATTTTTCGAATTTATCGCCTGAAATTGAAGTTTCGGCCATTTCATTCAGCCTCTGTGCGCACATATCGTAGTCGTATTGGGAGAGCGCGTCGAAGAAATTTAAAAGTCCGTGGCTGAGATTTTTGCTCACATAGCCGATAGCACCCGTATCCACAAAATATATCTTTCCGCAGCAGATCATCAGATTGCCCGGATGGATGTCCCCGTGGAATGTGCCTATGTTGAACATGAAAAATCCGTGGATTTTGAAAAGCAGGAGAAGGTCTTCGTACTTCATTTCTGTATCTAAGATCTCATCGAAGGTCTTACCGGGAATGTATTCGGAGATCATTATGTTTTCCGAGCTCATCTCTTTATAAATTTTCGGGAATGACATAATGGAAAGGTCGTAAATATCCTTATTTTCCTCATAAATCTTACGCAGGATATCGTGACCTTCGATCTCGTTTAAAAGGTTCAGCTCCCGTAACGTATAATCTTCGATGTGCTCAAGGATGCCGATAGGATCAAATACCCTTGCCAGCTTGGGATAGAAAAATATTGCGAACCTGAACAGTCTTTTTACCGCTTTAACATCCTTCTCGAATTTTTTCTTGAAATCCGACTTTATGACCTTGATAACAACATCTTCTCCCGTTACAAGTTTAGCCCTGTAAACCTGACCGACCGAGGCTGTGGCGAGAGGTTTTTCGTCAATGTGCGAGAACTTTGATCTGTCGATATTTTTAAGAGCATCTTCTGATCTGATGGGAGTATTTGTTCGGTAAAGCTTTGATAGTTCGATGCAGGTATTCTCTTCAAGAAAATCTATCCTGAGTGCGTGCACCTGACCGATCTTGACTGCGAGAAGTCCCATTTTCTGGATCTTTATGATGTCGGGTTTATTGCCGTATATCATGCGTATGAGCTTAAGAAATGAGAAGATATTCATGGCGCTCCCTATATGAATTTTCGCTTTAACCGCTAAAGCCGTTCGGTGCAGAATTGTTTTCTGCCGCATTTTTTGCACCTTGCGCCCATCCAGACGCTGTCGTACTGGTTCATTATCTGTGTCACAAGTTTTGGGTCATCAGTTATTATTCCGTTCTCGAAATTTCTCCTGTT
>JAWOER010000028.1:0-10442 GCA_046482655.1 Candidatus Delongbacteria bacterium
GGCAAAACAGCCGCGAATATGAAAGAAGGCGAGGTCTCAGAACTTATAATTCAGGATAAGGCGATCTCGGTCATCAAGGTTTACGAAGTACAAAAGCCAATGCTATATAAATTTGAGTATGTGGAGGATACTATAAAAAGAAGGCTGATAGATATAAACAGGGAAATGTTTTTAGACAATTACAGACAGGAGCTTTTCGAAAAATATAATGTCGCTTTTATAGATAATGCGGAAAGGGGGCAAAGTGGAACTGACTAGATCTGTTCTCATTTCGATCCTTATTTTTTCTGCACTCGTCAGTTCAGAGGTAATAGACAAGATAGTTGCTGTTGTCGGTGACGATATTATTTTAAAAAGTGAGGTCGAACAGTACGCGGAACAGAAAAAAATGTTCGGGGCTTCGGGATCAGAGCAGGAAATTGAGGAGCAGTCACTTGAAGATCTCATCTCTGTTAAAATTCTTTATGATATTGCAAAAAAAGATACAACTATAGTGGTCACCGACGAAGAAGTCCAGAGAGTTCTGGATGACAGAATAAACCCCATAATCAAGGAAGTCGGCGGTGAAAAAGAATTTGAAAAGATCTATAAAACCACTGTGTCGGACCTGAAAAGACATTACAGATCTGAAATAAGAAAGAATATTCTGGTGGAAAGATTAAAGGAGAGATATAATTCCGGCATTACCGTAACCAGAAAGGAAGTTGAATCCTTTTTTGAGAACAATAAGGATTCCATCCCCGATGTCAAGCCTTCGGTAACCCTTAGTCAGCTTCTCGTGAGTTTTTCAAACGAAGCATTATCAGATAATAGTGCAAGAGAAAAGGCTGAAAGCATCAAGTCCGAGATTTTGCAGGGAGAAATAAGTTTTGAAGATGCGGCTGAAAAATATTCCGAAGACGAAACTTCAAAATACAAAGGCGGTAATATCGGTACAACCAAAAGAGGAGACCTCGTGCCCTCTTATGAGCGTTCCGCCTATAATCTGGAACAGGGGGACATATCCGAACCTGTAAAAACAGAATACGGATACCATATCATAAAACTTAATGATAAGACAGGCGAAAAAATAGACACATCTCATATACTGATAACACCTCAGGCTTCCGAACAGGGTGACCGCGCAGCTTTTGAATATGCAAACTCAATAAGAGATTCAATATTAAACAAAAAAATGACTTTTGAAGAGGCAGTCAAAAAACACAGCGACGATGAAGAGTCACGAATCAATGACGGTATGATAGGCAGCCTCAATATAGAAGATATGGATGAAACATACCACGAACTTTTTAAAGATGCCGGTATCGGATACATCACCCGTCCCGTAAAAGATAAAAGCGGGTACATTCTCTACAAAGTCGTTGACAAAAGGCACGGTCATAAAATTAATCTTCAGGAAGATTATAATCTGATCAGGAATTATACTGTTGAATACAAAAGTCAGCGTGAAATAAAAAATTGGATTGAAGAGTTGAGAAAAAAAGTTTATATTGAGTACAAGTAACTTGTGGAAATAGATTATGTTGAAAACATTTTTAAAATATATCCCTTTATTCAGATCATTGCCGGTTCTGCTGATATTTATCGTCAATTGTTTTTCCTCTGAACTGGATATTAAAAATATGGAGACGGTGATCACAGGAGAACATCCCTCGCTGACGGGCTTTATACAAAATCTTCAGGTCGCACCCTTCAACAGAAACCTTCTCAGCTTCGAAGTTAACAATGATGACGATCCCACGATCAAGCTTTTTCTCTATAATGTGGAGACCGGCAACCTAATCCAGATAGAATCTTCAAATTTTTCCGAAAGTAGAAGTGCACGCAGAAGATATTATATTAAAGACAGGGGCCTAAAATGGCATCCGTACAAAAACTGGTTCGTCTTTTACGGTAACGGATATATGAACAGGGATCAGGTCTATATTTGCAGGATAATAGTTCCCGAACTTATAAACAATTATGCAGTTGACGGATACAGGGTCATTCTCAAAGAGAACCTTAAAGAGGAGAGGTCATTTTTGAGAGATCCAAGCTTCGATATGACAGGTGAGAATCTTTTCTTTGCCCGGAGAATGGAAAAACGGGACGGACAGGCAAGATATAATAAAACATATAATATAACCGGAATACAGAATGTTTTCGATTACAGGGATAAAAAATTCAGAGGGGTCGATTTCAAAACTGTGATCGATAAAAGATTCCATCAGATAAATCCGGTACCTTCGCCTTCAGATAAGGATATACTGGCATACACATCATTTAAGAATCAGGAAAAACGCGGTGAAGATTATTATGCCGAATATTCTATCAATCTGATTAATCTCAGAACTTCGGAAACCACCGTTGTGGATAACCTTGACGGATATCAGGACTATCCTTTTTTCTGGAGCAATACAGGATCCAGTTTATTTTATTTTAAGGCGCTTAGTCTGCTCAGGACCCCGCAAAAGTTCATTGATGATAAAGTTAACCAGATAAACCTTCATTTCGTCGAGGTGGAAAAGGAAGGAAATTCAATTTCTGTACTCAATCAGTCAAATCCCACAACAGATATTTTACTCGAAGATGTCGTTGCAAAAGAGGGATGGATATCATTTATAAACGATGATAATATCATTGTCTCCAAATACGATCCCTATGCCTCTCTTTTTCTCGTTGATATCAATCTTTGGAGGAATGTCGATAAAAACTATGCGAATAAACTTGAATTCAGTAAGGATATAGATACAGAAAATCCCGTTATGCTGGAATCTGTCCTCTATTTTATATCAGTTGAATACTTAAAAACCAAAACCGTTTCTTCTATACAGGCTTCTGAATTCGATCTGAAGTTGATCGGTGAAGGTATCCGGGACCTTGCAGGTGCCAGATCCGAGATGGATTCAGAAGAGGTGACTGGTGGTGAGGACGATGTGTATTACGAAGATGATTCCCTTGACGATTCAGATCTGTTTGATTCTGATGATCTTGTTCAGAAAGAAGATATTGAGGATCTCAAGATCGCAGAACTGGAAAAGGAATTGAACGATCTCAAAGTAAAAAAATTAGAGGTCGATAACAGGATCTTGACAGAAGAGAATAATGTTGAAAGTCTGGAAAATGAAATAAGGAGCCTGGTATCTGAGTCCAACGATCTTCTCGATCAGAAAAACCTCCATCTTGCAAAAATAAATTCAATAAGATTAGAACAGACCAAAACTATTCAGAAGCTTCAGCAACTAGCTTTAAAAGAAGCTGAACTAATAAAACTGCAGGCAGAAAACGACAAGCTGGATTCAGAAATAGACGATCTTCTCGAAACACTTGAAAATAATGAAAAAGAAGTATCCGATCTGCAGAATGATCTCGCTTCGAAAAACAAAGAGCTTGCAGATATAAACAGGACAATAAATGATCTCAGGATCCAGAAAACAAACGCAATGGAAACTGAAAATCAGCTCGCAAGTTTTACCTCTCAGCTTGAAGAGCTCAAGAATAAGGAAAACAGCATTCAGTCAAATATTGACGGAACAACTGAAGAGCTTGCGTCTTTAAACAGCGAACTGGAAGAATTCGAAAAGCGCCTCGAAGAGAAAAAATCAGAAAAAGAAGAGCTCGAGAGATCTGTCGAGCAATTAAAAAGCGATAAGCTGCTGACTATGGAAAAGGACAGGGAGTCTCAGCTTAAAATGCTTGAGGATAATCTGGCGGACTTAAGATCGGATTCTACAAAAATGGAATCTGATATAAAGGAAATGACTGAATTGATGGAGACCGAAAACAAATCCATAGTTCAGATGATGGATAAGGTCAAAGAGCTTAATAAGGAGAAATTGTCCCTTCTCAATTCACTTAAGGAAATAAGGGATAAAAAAGCAGAACAGATGGAAGAGGCTGTTGCTCAGGAATCATCTGTGACCGATACTGAAGAAGTTGCTGATGAAGAATATGTTGACGAATACGAAGACGAATACGAAGACGAATACGAAGACGAATACGAAGACGAATATCAGGATGAAGACGAGTACTATGATGAGGATTTTACAATAGACGAAGATGTCTTTGAAGATATCGAAACAAGTTCTTCGAGAAGGAGAGGTAGAAGATAATGCGTTTGATTTTACATTCAATAATGATCACTATTCTTCTTGTGCTAATGTCCTGTTCCAAGGATGTTATTATAGAAGAAGCCGGATTTGAGAAAAGTTTCAGCATAGCAAAAAAAAAATACAATAATAATAATTTTCGTGAAGCGATAGATGATCTGAATGTGATTATGCTGAATTACGGCGGTGTAGCGGGTATTGATTCTGTTCAGTACATGATAGGCGAAAGTCATTACAGGCTTTCTGAATTTTATTCTGCATCCTACGAGTTTGTCCGGCTTACGGAAATGTATCCTGAATCATATCTTGTGGAGGACGCGTATTTTATGGATGCGGAGAGTTATTATAATTTATCTCCCAGATATGCGCTTGATCAGACAGATACACATAAGGCTATCTCCAAATATCAGTTATATCTGGACCTTTTCCCAAAGGGAAAAAAGGTGAAACTGGCAGAGCAAAGGATATCCGAACTTCGTGAAAAGCTCGCAAGAAAAGAATATGAAGCAGCTATGTTGTACTTGAACCTCCGGCAGCCGAGGGCGGCAAAAATATATTTTAGTGAAGTAATAAATAATTTTTACGACACATCTTATTATGTCAATTCACTGAAAGGAATCGCTCAGGCTTTTCTTGATATGGACAATGTTGAAGAATACGAAAAATTCATGTCCAGATATTCAAATGTAAACAAGAGAGATGAGTAATGTTACGGGGCATCGGCTTATACGGGGGATCGTTCGATCCTGTACACACAGGACATCTTATATCTGCTTCAGTTATCAGAGAAGAATTCGGTCTGGAAAAGATATATTTTATTCCGAATTACCTTTCACCATACAAAATATTGAATGATGTAACTGATGCTGACCATAGAGTAGAAATGCTGAAAATGGCAACTTTTGACAATGACTGTTTTGCAGTTTCTGAATTTGAATCTCAACAGAACAGAGCGGTCTATACATATGAAACCGTAGATTTTTTTAAAAAAACACATCCCGATAAAAAACTTTATCTAATTATCGGTTATGATTGTTATCTGACGCTCGCAAAATGGAAAAAATATCAGCACTTTAAAGATGATTGTCAAATAATTGTCGCAAGAAGACCGGGCGGCAGCAGTAAGATCGAAAAAAAACATGAAGTGAACTTTAGCAGAGAATGCCCGCTGATAGACATATCATCAACCATGGTAAGAAAAAGAGTTGCCGAAAATTTAGATATTAAATATCTTGTGAATGAAAAAGTTAAATGTTATATTACGAACAAAGGGCTGTATAAAACTAAATAGATAAACAGAAACGGTGTAAATTATGAGCAGCGAAAAAGATAAGAAGAGCAAGCTTGATGTATTAAATAACAGAGAAAATTCCGACGGTGAAAGTATTTATGGAAAATTCCGCCGAAAGATATTAGACGATCAATCCAGAGAAGTTGTGGATAAGGTTCAGGGCGGGGCTCAATCAGGATATACTTTCGAAGATACCGGAGAAGAAGATACTTTGTCAGGTGAATATGTAAAAAAAACGGATAAGAAAATTGTTGCGATGTATGTTATCATATCCACAATAATACTTACATCCCTTATTTTTTTCATCTACAGCCTCATCCCCGATCCCGAAGACAAGTTCCTGAAATACAAAAATTTAATCGCGGAAGTCGAAAAACTGAATGTAAAAAAGAGCAAAAAAGTAAAAGAGATAGAAGAGATCGTAAAAGAGCTGCGCGAAAATGAGGAGTATGAAGATATTGAGGTGGATCCTTCGAGCGAAAAGATACTTACCGACGAATCTATCCGTTTCCTTTCTGATCAGGCTTCCAAAGAACAGGATGAGGATATTCAGAGCAAGATAAGTACGATCATAAAAACCGATAAAGAACTTAAAGATCTTCAAAAAGATATAATTGCGAAAAACAAAGGTCTCGAACCCCCCGTGGTCATGACAAGATCTAAAGGACATGCGAAGATCGCATATGATTTTTTGACAAAAAAACAGGGTCTTTCTCCAAAAGATGCAAAGGATATCGTCGAGAGCGTAAATATATTCGACTATACCTACGAGGGTCTTTATGTCTGGAATTTCTACGAAAAGGGTTTTTACGGATCTTTTGTTACAAAAGGTGAGGCGGATAAAACACCGAACGAGATAAAAAAACTTGCACAACAGGCCTTTCAGGACAGAATTCTGGACCTGGAAGAGGAAAGGATGAATTTGAAAAATATAACAAGGCAGCTCGAGACAGAACTGAAAACATCTCAGGCAAAAGTCGAGCAGCTTTTGAGCGAACGCGACAAACTGGGAGAACTTGATTCAAAGAACAGGCAGCTGCAGCTTGAGATGATGAGAAAACAGGAAATGATAAGTGACCTGAATTCTGTAAAATATAAATTACTTGTCTATGATTTTGCAATTGACAGGGGTATCATAACAGAGTCCGTTTGGGATGGTGTTAAACTGGGAAGAGCAACAGATGTCGATTTTTCATCAAAGGTTGACTTTTCTGTTACGGATAATCTGATAATAAGGCCGAAACAGTTCGGACTGGATTCCTTTGAAGAGGTCTATGTTCTTCCAAAATCATTTGTCAGTTCCGGAGATATTCGTATTTTGAAGCGTGATCAGATATGCAAGATCGAGTTTACAAATAAACAGAATCTTGTGCAGAAAGAAATACTGATAATTGCAAAATAGTATTATTTACTTGATAATTTGTTAAATTGTGATTATATTAAAACCATGAAGGTTTGTAAATTTAAAATATACAGTTTGTTCGCAGTGCCGGTGCTGCTTTTTTTAACGGCAGGGGTTCTTTATTCTTCAACCGATATTGTGGGATTGAAATGCGATTATTCTTCAGGTGTTGTAAAAATAGCATGGCAAAGTACAGCCGAAATTAATGTTAAAGATTTTACGGTAGAAAAATCGTCTGATAATATCAATTTCAGTGCTCTGACATCTGAGAACCCTAAAGGCAGTTATTCTGATTACACTGTGCTGGATATGAACCCTCACTCAAAAGGTGAATCTTTATATTACAGGATCAAAATTGCAGATTATGACGGTACTTCCGTATTATCCGATCCCGCAAGTGTCACTATTGATGTTTCGGGTATCTCGGCAACATGGGGCAGCATCAAAGCTCTTTTCAGGTAGTTGTACACAATATTATAATATATTATTCTTGATTATCAGGCAATATTTTTATATTTTTACTCACAGCTCGAAATATTTGATTTCGTGCAGACTGAATTAACATTCGGAGTGTATTTGAGAGAGACGATTCTTACCGGTTCAGAGATGAACGGCGACAGGGAGATCGAAAGATCGCTAAGGCCACTAAGTTTTGATGAATTTGTTGGTCAGGAAAAAATCAAGGATAATTTGAAGGTTTTCGTGCAGTCTGCGAAAATGCGTGACGACAGTCTTGATCACACCATACTTCACGGTCCGCCGGGACTGGGTAAAACTACATTAGCCTACCTTATCGCCAGTGAACTGGGCGTGGATATAAAAGCCACATCGGGACCGGTACTGGAAAAAGCGGCAGATCTTGCCGGACTGCTCACAAATCTTAACGAGAAGGATGTCATTTTTATTGACGAGATACACAGACTTTCGCCCGTAATAGAAGAATATCTTTATCCTGCAATGGAGGATTACAAGATAGATATTATGCTCAGCAGCGGTCCTTCTGCCAACAGTGTTCAGCTGCAGCTGCCGAAATTCACACTTATCGGTGCAACCACGAAAGCGGGTAATCTGACATCCCCTCTAAGAGCAAGATTTGGCGTGGCCTGCAGACTGAATTTTTACAATCCTCAGGATATCTACAAGATCATAAAAAGATCTTCCGGGGTGCTAAATATTAATATTGATGACGATGCTGCCATGGAAATGGCTTCGAGGTCCAGAGGAACACCCCGAATAGCAATAAGGTTATTAAGGAGGGTCAGGGATTTTGCACAGGTCAGGAACCTTTCCAAAATAGATAAAGAAACTACTGTGCCGGCACTAAGATCATTAGACATTGATGAGAAGGGACTGGATGATATGGACAGGGAAATAATTCTTACCATGATAAATAAATTCAACGGGGGCCCTGTCGGAATAAAGAATATAGCGGTCTCTGTCGGGGAGGAGGCGGAGACATTAGAAGAGGTTTATGAACCCTACCTGATCAAAGAGGGATTTATACAAAGGACGCAGAGAGGGCGCATTGTTACAAAGTCAGGATATGAACATTACGGATTCCAAATGCCAAAAAACGAATCAGGGCTTTTTTAAATGTATGAGCTGTCTGAATATGATTTCGACCTGCCCGGTGAGCTGATAGCTCAAAGACCTTTAAGGTCAAGATCCGGATCAAAAATGCTTACGGTGGAAAGAGATACCGGCCATATATACAGTAAAAAATTCAGGGATATACCTGATTTCTTTGATAAGGGGGATGTGCTCGTTTTAAATGAGACCAAGGTGATCCCCGCAAGAATATTCGGGACCAATGCAAAGATATTAAAAAAAATTGAAATACTTCTGCTTAAAGAAATCGAAGAAAATTATTGGGAAATAATGATCAAACCCGGAAAACGGATAAAAAACGGCGATACTGTCGATCTTGAAGATAATGCGAAATGTCTGATCCAGAGATCAACTCAAAATGGAACAAGGACGGCAATTTTTGAATATGAAAACAATATTTATGATTATATCGAAAAATATGGAAAAATGCCGCTCCCGCCATATATTGAAAGAGAAAGCGAAAAAAGTGATAAGGAGCGTTATCAGACAGTTTATGCCCGCGTACCCGGAGCGGTCGCAGCACCCACGGCAGGACTTCATTTTACACCCGAGCTGCTGGATGAACTGAATAAAAAAGGTGTGAAAATTGTTAATATACTGTTACATGTCGGTGCGGGTACTTTCAGGCCGATAAGAACAGAATCGATTCTTGATCATAAAATGCACAGTGAATATTATGAGATGCCTGAAGAGAGTGCCGATGCTATCAATAAAGCAAAGGCTGCAGGCAAAAAAATATGCGCTGTCGGGACCACGGCTGTAAGGACACTTGAAACGGTCTCTGATGACAATGGTTTTGTCTGTTCCGGCAAAGGCAGTACGGACATATATATTTATCCGGGATATAAGTTTAAAGTAACAGATTGCTTAATCACAAATTTCCATCTGCCCAGATCGACATTACTTCTTTTGGTCTCGGCTTTTAGTTCAGGTAAACTTATAAAAAAAGCTTATGATAAGGCTATTAAAGACAGATACAGATTCTACAGCTACGGAGATGCAATGCTGATAATTTAATTAAAATTAACAGGGAGATCTGTTATGATATGTCCAAAGTGTAATACGATGAACCCGAACTCGATAAAGAAATGCATCAAGTGCGGCGAAAAACTGGAAAAAACAACTGGTGGAGCAGGATCGGCCAAACCCTCACCTTCTAAAACAGGTCCGATGCTGAAAAGAAAAGAAAAGCCCCCAAAAACCCAAAAAGTTCAAAGGCAGCCAAGGACGCCTAGAGAGGGCGGGCAAAAAAGCAGGAAAGGTTTTATGATAGTATTACTGATACTTCTTGTATGCTCCTATTTTGTTTGGGAGAACAGAGACTATCTGATGGAATATGTCGCTTCCGGCACAAAGGACAGCCTTGATGTTGCGGAGGTGCCTGAAGAAGAAGATATTGAACTTTTCAGGGAAGAACGAAGATCTAAGCAGGACAGTCTCCTGTATCAATCTCTTTCCGATGCGGAGAAGGCTCAACAGCTGAAAAAGAAAAAGACATATAATGAAAAATATTTTTTTTCAAAAGACGGCAAAAGAATGGTTCTGATCCCCGGACAGACATTTACAATGGGTTCAGATAACGGGTCAGACCTGGAACGCCCGGCGCATAAACAAAGGGTTATAGATTTTTACATGGACGAGACCGAGGTGACCAACCTTCAATTCAAAAAATTCCTTGAAGAAACAAATTACAAACCAAAAGGGAGTCTTTCGCACCTTAGAGACAGGAAATTCAACAGGGATGATATGCCTGTAGTCAATGTTAACTACGAGGACGCTCTCGCTTATGCGAAATGGTCAGATAAGAGACTGCCTACAGAAATTGAATGGGAATGTGCAGCAAAAGGCGGAAATAATTTTGAATATCCCACAGGAGAGGATCTGACAGAATCTCAGGCAAGATTCGGAATGAATATAACAGTAGGAAGTACTGCACCGGTAAAAGCGTACAAACCGAGCGTGTACGGCTTATATGGTCTGGCCGGAAATGCAAGCGAGTGGGTGCGGGGTGTACTGTATCAGTACCCGGGAAATGAGATCAGATCGAGATACT
>JAWOER010000045.1:0-5461 GCA_046482655.1 Candidatus Delongbacteria bacterium
CTTCACCTTACGGATTAACCGGAGCAGTATTCGCACAGGACAGGGTCGCAGCCTCCAAAATATGTGAAAAACTGAGGTATGCTGCAGGTAATTTCTATATTAATGATAAACCTACAGGTGCGGTCGTAGGAATGCAGCCTTTTGGAGGTTCAAGAGCATCGGGAACAAATGATAAAGCGGGAGGAGAGTTCAATCTTTTAAGATGGATAAGCCCCAGAACAATAAAAGAGACTTTCGTAGCTCCCTCAGATTACAAATATCCTTACATGAATGAATAGTATATAGAATTCGGGTCACAGGGCGTTTCCAAGCTTGTCAGCTTTATCCAGCATCTTCTTTCTTTTAGCCTCATCGGTTGATTTGATCGAAGCGAATATTGTGTATTTCACAGGTTTGACGCCGCAGAACTCAAGAAGTCCTTTTTTTATTGAGTTGATACCCGGTTTTGAAAGAAAATATTTGTAAAAGAACGCAGGTCCGTCCATTGTGATAAGAATTCTTGCTGTTTTCCCTTTGAATTTTTTTTCGGGAAGGGGAGAACCTTTTTTGAATTTGAATCCGAATCCGGGCAGGAAAATACGGTCTATAAATCCTTTGAATAAAGCCGGATATGTGCTCCACCAGGTTGGAAAAACAAAGCACAAATGGTCAGAGTCAGCAATATCTTTCCTTATTCTGATCAGGTCGGGTTCGAGTTCCTGTCTTTTTTTGTAGCCGTATTTTAAGACCGGATCGAATTTGAGATCTGAAAGATGAACAAGCCTAACTTCATGCCCCTTTTTTTCTGCGCCGTTTCTATAGCTGTCTGCAAGTGCGGCACAAAAGCTGTTGTTGTCAGGATTTCCGTTAATTATAAGTACTTTCATAAATATGCCCCCTGATTAATATTATTATCTTTAAAATATTTAAATATCCTGTCCTGCAGTCCGGTTTTGTTTGCACACCACAGAGGTTCTATAAGGTCTTTTTTAGGTGCATCTGCGTAAAGTCTGTGAATAACTGTGTCTTTTTTGAGGTGAGATATTAGAATTCCGAGCCTGCGGAAATATTCGGTTGCGGAAAGTATTTCCGGGGCTTTGTCTTCTTTGTAAAGGTCTTGCAGCCGGGAATTTTTCAGGATCATAAGCTGGTGGATTTTTAAACCTGTAACCTTTGAGCTGTTCAGGAATTGTGCAAGTTCAAAAATTCCCGTATCGGTCTCGTTCGGCAGGCCGAGAATGATGTGCGCGACCGTCTCGAATCCGTAAGAGGAGACAAGTTCGACTGCGGATGAGAACTGTTCGACGGTGTGTCCGCGGCCGATCCAGTCAAGATCTTTTTCGCTGATCGTCTGGAGCCCGAGCTCGATCGTGACATCAGTATCGAGGGAGCTTAAGATGTCAAGTTCGGCTTTGGACACTGCGTCCGGTCGCGTCGAGACCGATATCCCGACAATGCCGGGATGTGAAACCGCCTTTGTGTACAGATCTTCGAGGTATTTGAGCCTGTCTTTGACTCCATGCGCAGGGTAGGTCGAGGAATAGTCCTGAAAGTACGCAATGAAAGCTTCAGCACCGTTCCTTTCCCTAAGATAATTCATGTGGTCTTCTATACCGCTGTCAGTCTCAAGGTCCTTTAATGGCTCGAGAGCTTTCATATTGCAGTAAACACAGCCTCCGCTGCCGATAGTTCCGTCAAGATTGGGGCATGTAAAATCACCGTGAAAGTTGATCTTATAGACTTTTTCACCGAATTTATTCTTCCAGTATTTGCCTACACGGTTGATAATATCTGAATGATCCATTACTGAAGTCTTCGGTTAAGATTAAATGACAGGCCGGGAAATTTTGACGGGTCCTTCTTTATCATTTCGAACTTGTACAGAATATCAGATGCACCCGAGAGATCGATTATTATTTCATGAACTTTTAAGAATGAGAGATCAGCACCCCACGCGGAAAAATATTCTTCGGAACTGAATATGGAAATATCGTTAAATCTGCTTACTGAAAACCGGAAGCCTTCTTTTTCGGTAAAAACCGACCCTTCGGAAAATACTTCAGAGGATGCCCTTGTGTAGAACAGCGGGATCTTTGAATATAGTGTCATTCTGAGAGGCAGGGGAGATGTTTTAAGTCCGTCGAGAGTTTCAATATCGGCTTCTAAGGGTATGTGGGCGGAAGCCAGTCCAAGCTCTTTTAGCTGTTTTGCAGCAAGAAAATTATAGGGTGAAAGTCCGGGTCCGCAGTCGATCTTTTTTGATGTTTTTTTAAGCAATTTCAAATGTCCGATGTCGTTAGCTTCGTAAGAAATATTGTTTGTATGCTCGAGTGATGCTATTAATTTCCTGTAATCTTCCAGCTCTTTTTCAAAAAGTATAGGAAATATCGAGATCTCGACCCTTGTTTTGTTCGAAAGCTCTTTAATAATTTCGCGATCGGCAAATCTTGCTCCTGTAACGATCACTTTTTTTATGCCTGAATCTCTTATTGCATCACGGATTCGTCCAATATCTGCGATACCGATCTTTAAAATATTAGCATTTTCAAATTTGACAGGGATCGAGTTCTTTGGATCATATTCGGGATTTTTGAGCACATGATCAAGTTTATGAGGAATCTTGATGCTTTTTAAGAATTTACTTTCTCTTCTGCTCAGGGGTGCTATGACAGATCCGAGTTCGGAAATAATATTTTTTAACTGGGATTTGGTCACAAGTATATCTTTATCAAGTATAAATTTACCGAGAAATAAATTTCCGAAAGAAAGATCGCGAATGCGGTATTCAAGCTCAGACAACAGGATCCCTCTGTTTTCATTCTTCAGCTGCTTGATTTTAATGTCAAGCTCAGTATTTCCGATATCTGTCAGGATCTCTACTTTTATTTTGTCACCCGGTGTGATCCTAAGATCATATTTGTTCTGACCTACAGTCTTATTTTCCGGCTGTTTAGCTCCCGAAGAAACCGAACCGAAATTCTTGTCGGCAATAAGCCGGCTCGTGCCTCCGTAAAAGCCCTCGCCCTGTTCTCTTCCGGAAAATTTTGAAGGATCAGAACTTTCTGTCCCGGTTCCGTCAAGCAGGGTTCTGTAGTGTTTTGTGATCTCAGCTACCCAATCAGCACTCTTCAGTCTTCCTTCGATCTTCAGAGCAGAAACACCGAGTTCAGACAGCTCAGTGATCCTTTCAGAAAGGTTTATGTCTTTCATTGAAAAGAATGACGAAGTCTGTTCATTTCCCTCTTTAGTGAATCTGAACCTGCACGGAGCCTGACACGCACCTCTGTTCGCCGATTTTCCGCCGAACCACGACGACATTAAACATTTTCCCGAAAATGAAAAGCACATTGAACCCTGAATGAAAACTTCGGCTTTTGGAAAATACGGCCTGACCAGCATTCTGATCTCTCCGTTATCGAGCTCGCGGGCAAGAACAACCCTTGACGCACCAAGGGTCTCGGCCATGTTCATTGCAGCAGAATTTGCAACACCGAACTGGGTGCTTAAATGATATTCGAACGGCGGATAATAATTTGAGAGCATATATATAAGAGCCATATCTTTTATTATGACCGCATCGGCTTTTGATCCGATAATCAGATTGAGTATCCTCGCGGCGTCTTCAAGTTCGGAGGATTTAAGATCGATATTGAGGGTTATGTATATTTTTACAGATCTGGAGTGAGCATATTTTATGACCTCATGCAGTTTGTCGATTCTGAAATTTTCGGCAGGTTTTCTCGCATTAAAAATACTCAGTCCGAGATAAACAGAATCGGTTCCGTTCTCAACTGCTGCAAAAAAAGCATCACTGCTTCCTGCCGGTGACATTAACTCCATTTTAGTATACTTTCCGCTTTTATTTTCCGGTATAAGCAATTAATTTATAGCTTTGAATTTGACAAGCACCTGATTTTTTTCAAAGGTATCCCCCTTTTTTACGAGAACATCTTTTACTGTAATATCGTGCTCCAGAGTTACCTCATTGATCATTTTCATAGCTTCAAAAGTCATTATCACAGTTCCTGCTTTGACCTTTTTACCTTTTTCTGCAAATATATCCACTACCATACCGGGTATAAAAGCTTTTACCTCTGTTTTTTCCAGTTCAGGCGGAGAAAATCTGTTCAGAGAGTACTTTTTGGTATAATTTGTTAAATATTCCGCATCATCGATTTTTATTATATCATCCATAGTACTTTTCCAAAATTTATTATAGTGGTATGGAGTCGTGCTTATGCTCTTTTTTTGTTATCTGTTTATCTCTGGCCAGCTCAAAAGAAGTATATACTTTTTCTCTTGTTTCTTCCGGTGTGATGACCGCATCCACATATGCTTTTGATGCAGCATTATATGGATTGGAATATTTTTCTTTGTATTCGTTTATCTTGGCCTGTTTTGTTTTTTCGGGATCTTTTGACTGGGCTATTTCTTTTGCAAAAATAATATTACACGCACCTTCCGGCCCCATAACAGCTATCTCTGCTGTAGGCCATGCGTAAACAAAATCTGTTCTCAGATGTTTGGAGGCCATAGCGATATATCCGCCGCCATATGCTTTTCTGATTATAACAGTAACAGTGGGAACTGTCGCCTCGGAATATGCAAAAAGAAGTTTTGCCCCGTGGCGGATAACACCGTAATGCTCCTGATCTATTCCCGGCAGATATCCGGGTAGGTCTACAAGCGTAAGTATCGGTATTCCGAATGAGTCACAAAAACGGACGAACCTTGCTGCTTTGTCGCTGGAATCGACATCCAGAACTCCTGCCATATATTTCGGATTGTTGGCAACGATGCCTACAGATCTGCCTTTGATCCTTGCAAACCCGACAGTAATGTTCGGTGCAAATAATTTTTGTACTTCAAAAAAGAAAGAGTCGTCCACAAGCATCTCGATAAGATCTTTTATATCATAAGAAAGTTTTGGGTTTTCAGGAATAATATCTTCTAATTTTTTCTTTGTTTTCGGAGGTTTTACTTTTAATTGGGGTGACGGTTTGTTCCATGCGGAAGGAATAAAACTCAAAAGTGTTTTTATCTGCTCTAATGTTTCCGATTCCGATGATGCGAAGAAATGTGCGTTACCTGTAATTTCGTTGTGTACTCTTGCACCTCCCAGGCTTTCGGGATCGATTTTTTCGTTTAGGACAGATTCGATAACCTTCGGACCTGTTATAAACATTTTAGAAAGTTTATCCACCATAAAAACAAAATCGGTAATAGCAGGTGAATATACCGCTCCGCCCGCACAGGGACCCATGATCACAGACAGCTGAGGGATTTTGCCGCTGTTGATCGTGTTCCTGTAAAATATCTCTCCATAACCGGCAAGAGAATCCACGCCTTCCTGAATACGGGCGCCTCCAGAATCGTTTATACCTATTACAGGTATGCCCATATTTGAGGCTATATCCATTACTTTTGTTATCTTTGCGGCATGCATTCTGCCTAGGGAACCTCCTGCGACAGTAAAATCCTG
>JAWOER010000155.1:0-5562 GCA_046482655.1 Candidatus Delongbacteria bacterium
GTTTTCCAGAGCGGCCTGAAGCATTTCTTTCACTTGCGGATCATCCGACAAGACCCCCGGAAAATTCATCATCTCCGCCAGATACTTGACCTCATTCGTTTCCAGCAAGCTATTGACACCAGCACCTTTATTGTGATGATGAGCGTTTTATTGTTTTTTATCTTATCTACCATATATTCCCCGCATAAACAAACTCGAGTCCGGCTTTTCTGCCGGTTTCTACCGCTCGGTAAATTGTTTCGGAGGGAGTCCGGTCTCTATCGGTCATTTTATATACAGGATAGAAAGCAGAAACATGCCAGGGAACATTTTTGCCGAGTTTATATGCGATAAAATCGGCGATCTGTGTCAATTCTTTATCAGAATCGTTAAGTCCGGGTATGATAAGTGTTGTGATTTCGAGATGAACACTTGAACCGGCAAGTATTTTGAGATTTTTGAGCACAACATCAAGATCAGCACCGGTATGCTTTCTGTGATTATCCGCATTAAAGCATTTTAGATCGACATTTATTGCATCCACCCAGTCAAGCATTTCATGTATGACCTCATCCGACTGATAACCGTTGCTGACAAAAATGTTTTTAAGCCCCTTTTCTTTCGCGATCCTGCCGATGTCTTTTGCGTACGGATAAAAAACCGTAGGCTCGTTGTATGTGTAAGATATCGACCGGCAGTCTGAGTTTAGCGCCGAATCAACAATTCGTTCCGGCGGAATGAATTGTGTTTTTTCGATATTATCGGGTTTTGTCTGGCTTATGTTATAGTTCTGGCACCATTCACACTTTAAATTGCAGCCTAAAGTTCCTATAGAATAAGTGAGGGTACCGGCCATGAATCTGCTGAGCGGCTTTTTTTCTACCGGGTCTATGTTTAGAGCTATGGGGTGTCCATAGACGGCACATTCTATCTTTCCGCCTGTGTTTCTGTTTACTCCGCAAATGCCGCTTTTGCCTTCGGGGAGCAGGCATTCGTGAGCACAGAGCCTGCATTTGACAGAATCCATAAATACTACTCCTTGCTGAATTTAAAATTTACTCTTGATTTAAGATGTGAAAAAAGAAATTTGGCATCAGATTCCATTGGTATTTCCAGCGTAAACACATAATGCGGCACATTAACTTTATTATGGACTGTGAGATTTTTTATCTTAACTTTTTTAAAATAAGCATCCGGTTTAAGTTCGAGATCTTTATAGGACCCCCTGTTACCTTCATCTTCCTCTTCAATGCCCCATAAATACATGTCCATATTCATTATTGTCTGATCGCCAAAATTGACCGATTTGAACGGCATAGGCTGTATATTTAGCAGAGTTGAGCTAATTGAAGAATTGAAGGCCGTTAGAGAATCATAGTCTATCTCGTTCGATTCCAGCTTGATCTTGTAAACACCTATTTTTTGTTTTACACCGTCAATTTTTTTTGTGTTCATTCCTGCAGACGCAGAAGTTATTACTCCCTCAAATGTTTCGTTCAGCATTTTTATTCCTTTTTGTTTTTATTCAAATTTTCCGAATTTAATTAAATATCCTCTTACGAACCGTATAAGTTCACCGTCCATTACAGCACCGGTATTGCCTGTTTCCAACCCTGTTCTGTGGTCTTTTACAAGGTTATAGGGCTGAAAAGTGTAGGTCCTGATCTGGCTGCCCCAGGAAATTTCCTTTTTTTCACCCTCAAGAGTATCCATTTTTGCTTTTTCCTCTTCCAGTTTCTGCTGATACAGCTTTGCTTTTAGCATTTTCATAGCGGTCTCTTTATTAAACGCCTGTGACCGCTGGTTTTGTGACTGGGCTACGAGTCCTGTGGGAATATGAGTTATCCGGACAGCGGAATCTGTCTTGTTCACATGCTGTCCCCCGGCACCCGAGCTCCTGTAGGTATCTACCCTTAGGTCTGAAGGATCGATCGTGATCTCGATGTCATCGGCTTCGGGCAAGACATAGACAGACGCAAAAGATGTGTGCCTTTTGCTCGCAGCATCAAAAGGGGATATCCTGATAAGCCTGTGGACGCCTGATTCTGATTTTAAAAAGCCGTATGGAAATTCCCCTTTCACCTCGATCGTGACCGACTTGATGCCGACCGTGTCGCCCGGTATCAGATCGACCTCCTGCCATTTAAAATCCATGCGGTCAAAGAATCTTGTGTACATTCTAAGCAGCATATTTGCCCAGTCTGAAGCCTCGGTCCCGCCAGAACCCGCGTGAATTGTGAAAAGACAGTTTTTTTGGTCTTCGGGAGCAGAAAGCATTCCCTTCAATTCAAGCTCTTCTACTATATTTTTGTATTCTGCAAAAGTGGTTTTAATTTCAGTTATAACATCTTTTGAACTGATCTCATCCTCTGTAAGCATCTCAAACAGGTCTTTTATATCTTTTTTTAATATTGAGGCCTTTTCGACAGAGGTTATCCAGTATCTTTTTCTTGTTATTTCATCAAATATTGACTGGGCTCTTTTCTGATCATTATAAAAACCCTCCAGAGTCGTTTCTTTTTCCAGGCCTGAAATGTCTTTTTTTATTTTGTCCGGATCAAAGATGCCCCCGAATATGGTCGAATTTTGTGTTGGTTTCGTTCAGTTCCTCTTTTAACTCATCAAGCATTTTTTTCCTCCGGTATTATTTTTCCAGAACGACGAAAGCGGTCGCATTGGATTTTGTGTGCGATACAGAGACATGAAATTCTGATATACCTATCTCTGAGGTGTATTCCAAAGCTCTTCCCGACAGTTTTATATACGGTTTACCGAGTTCATTGTTCCTTATACTAATTTCATTAAATCCTATTCCGTTGCGCCAGCCGGTCCCGAGAGCTTTTAAAAAAGCCTCTTTTGCGGCGAACCTTCCGGCGTAATTTTCATATTTGTTTCTTTTGGACTCACAATATTCTATTTCGGCGGCAGAAAATATCTTTTCTTTAAAACCGCTGATCCTGCTGATGCTTTTTTTTACTCTTTCAACTTCGATTATATCTGTTCCTATTCCGTAGATCATTGCAGATCAAGCTCTGTGATCGGAATTTTCGGGAATTTTTTTTCTGCTCTGTTTTTGTTTTTGTCTTCCCATTCGATTTTATATAATACAGGATTCCGGTGTATGTCGGTATCGAAAACGAGAAGACCTGTTAAAAACCTGCCCGGATTTATCATAAAGTTTCTTAAAATACCTTTAAAATTTCCTCTTACGGCAGCGGTCTTACTGTGTTTATACTCGTTTTTTTCTGTATCATAAAGCGTAAACTGGTTGGGGCTTATCACAACATTTTTATCCGAATTATTGTAAAATCGGATTTTAAGTGCGATATATCCTGTATCAGAATTAAAATAGGATGTTGTAAGCTTAATATCGTACGGCCTGTTCTTAATATTCTGGGTTAAATATGCACCTGTAAGTGTATTTTCCATATCCTCTGTATTTTTTAAAACAGCAATATCTTTTGACTGGTCGAGATATTTTTTGCTTTCATTAAGCAGTTCAAGGTTGTTTTTGTCATTCAGCCACATATCATAATATTCTTTTGAAAGATCAAAATAAGTTTCTGCCTCTTCTGCTTTAATTGTATTTAATATTGATCTTGCTTTTTGATCATTTTCTGTGAGAGGGATAGACCTTTCGATCAGTGACAGGCCTTTTTCATATTTCTTTTTTTGCTCCACACTTCCGTCCCTGTCTCCCGAGCCGATCAGGTTCGATCCGAGAAGAACTAATATTTCTGCGTACTCATCTTTTGTATCAGGATCGTTTTCATCCGAATAAATTATACCTCTTTCCAGGTCCCTTTCTGCTTCTTTGAGCTTGTTTTCCCTGATGTTTTTTTTTGCATTTGTAAAATACAGTTTTGTGATCTTGTTTCTAAGCTTTGTATTTTCATAATCCTTTGAAAGGTCATGTTTTAAAATAACGATAGCTTCGTCATATTCACCTCTGCTTATCAGTTCATCCGCGCTTTCGCCGCACGACAGGACAGACAAAAATACGAATATTAAGATCATTATTTTTATAATATGCTTCATTAGAACCTTATGAGTATCTCTGTTTTTTCTGTTGCTTCAATGTCCGACTTTTTTAGTCCCCTGAATTCAAAACTGATATTTGCCGAGCTTTTTAGGCCGAAAGCAGGATACGCAGGGCCTCTCGGCGTAAGCGGAAAAGGAAGATCGTCTGCGTTTCTGTACATCCCGTTTGAATAATGTCTTTTGTTCAGGTAATATTCGGATGAAACGATCACATCTCCAAGTTCGTCCACGAACCTGAACTCTACTGTCTGGTTGAGCAGCATATCCCTAAAAACACTGCTTTCCTTGTCATTTTCGCTAAAAAAATACCTGCCCATATTTATAAACCGGGTGTTACCTTTTCTTTTTTTGATCTCTTTCATAAGTTTTGTGTATGCGGATTTTTTCATTTTTATTTCAAAATCAACGGTCAGATCGACCGTATCCGACTTTTCTTCCACCGTCTTTTGCGTCTCGTCCCGAAAAAAGAACAGATAGCCTTCTGCAATAAGCTCCCGTGCAAAACTCTGTATTTCATTGTCGGAAGAATTTTTTATTTCCGACACATTTTCCAGAGGAAGGTCAAAAGGCCCGAATTTTTCGTAATCTTCTGTTAAAAAGACCAGTTCGTCATACATTTTTTCAAAAGCCGGGTATTTGTCAAAATCCTCTTTCATCGCTTCCAGCTCGTCGAGAAGGGCATAATATCTTTCCGGCTCGTTGGATATAAAAAGCTTATCCGATTCATCGGAGAACTTGAGGTATTTATACAGCATGCCCTCCTCCTGTACCGGAAAAACATTTTCCACTTTATCCTCTATCCCGCAGGCATTAAATATTTCTCGGGTAACATGATGAAAAAAGGCCAGCAGCGATCCTGTTTTTCCCCTTATTTCTGTTTTTAGAACAAGCCTTCTTTTTTCTCTGGAGTATAATTGGATAAAAAGAAGAATATGGCTTCCTCTATAATCTAGGGTGCCGTGTATAGAATAATCCAGGTCAATATTATCATAATCTTCAAAATAATCCCTGCTTGCAAGAAAAAAATTCCCGTGTCTTAATATATTCATTTCCAAAGCTGCCGTTTTTTCGTCCTTAATTTCGGCACCCGCGTTTTTTAGGTTTTTGCTGATATACTTAACCATCGCACCGGTAATGAACCCTGTTTTCGGATCGTCATCGTCAAAGCCCGTTATTACAATATTTGCAGAAAATAGAGCAGTGTTAACCAGAACGAAAATAAGTACAAAATATTTTATGCGCATAAACAACTCCCCGGATCTAATTCCGTTATGAATATAAATTTAATCAAATTAAGATAAAATGTAAAGAAAAAGAAATTATTTGAGATCTTTGTTATATTCCATATCGAACCACATTGCAAAGAGGAATAGTCTATTTCTCATCTGGGATATTTGATCTTTTTGAACGCGAAACAACATTTTTAAATTTAAAATATTTTAAATTTACTAAGCTAAAAATGGAACCTGCCGTTAAAGAAATAAAAAGTGTGATTGATTTATTGAACAAAGATATCAATACACCGGCATGAGGATCGTAGTT
>JAWOER010000201.1:0-3676 GCA_046482655.1 Candidatus Delongbacteria bacterium
TTTTTGTATAATTGTCCCAGACGGTTCCGTTCAGGATAAATGTAACGGTTTCATAGTCGTTGTTTTCAAGAGAGTAAGTATATTCGATCTTCATGTATTCTTTCCACATTTCTTCGACATACTGCAGTATGTTTATCAGAGATATTCTGTTTTCAGCATCATATAAATATTCATATTTCATATTATCGCGCCAGCTGCTGCCCGTCCATTCTTTGTAGTACAAATATGAAGTATTAGCGTTTTCGTCGTATTCATAATTGTATTTTGAGCTATACACCCAATCGTTTTCAGACCAGTAAGAATAAATCGCCTCATCAAGTTTATATGTTTGGGCAGTGAGTATCATTAAAAAATTCAGCAAAGTACAAAAGAATAACAAGTTTTTCATAGAATTCCCCTATAAGCTCAATCTCAAGATCTGAAGAACTTCCTCTTTTCCGAGCTTGGAAAAGGTTCCGAGTTCTCCAAAAGCGACTGACTTTTCGGCCATTTCATCGATCCTTGAGTCGTCTATCTTAAATTCAGATAGGGTGGAGGGCATATTGAGGCTTTTGAAAAATTCTGATGTTCTGTCAATGCCTTGCATTGCGATCTCGAATTCGTTTTGCCCCTCAGCATCAATTCCCCAGACATTGTTTGCGAATTCAACGAATTTGGGTTGAGTGTCTTCATCGAGCGTGAATTTCATCCAGCTTGGGAAGAGCACTGCCAGGCCTGCGCCGTGGCTTATGTCATAGATCGCGCTGACTTCATGTTCTATCATGTGTGTAGCCCAGTCGGTCATTTTGCCGTAGGTCAGGATCTGGTTCAGCGCGAGGGTTCCCGCCCACAGGATATTTGCGCGGGCTTCGTAATTGTCGGGCTGTTCCATCACGACAGGCGCATAGTGAATGACCGTTTTCATGACTGCCTCAGCGAGTCTGTCGGAAAGGTATGCGCTCTTTGTGGGGGAAAAGTACTGCTCAAAAACATGCGCCATTATGTCCACTATGCCCGCAGCTGTGTGGTAGGCCGGAACGGAGTATGTGAATACAGGATCAAGCACGGCGAACTTCGGCCGGAGCGACTCGTGCCTGAACGGCAGTTTCCGTTCTGTCTCATCATCGGAAATGACTGAACCGCCGTTCGTTTCCGAACCTGTGGCAGCGAGTGTCAGGATCACGCCTACAGGCAGCGGTTCCGCCTCAAGTTTCGCTTTGCGAAGGTAAAAGTCCCAGGGGTCGCCGTCGTAAACCGATCCCGCTGCCATACCTTTGCACGCGTCAATAACGCTGCCTCCGCCGGCCGCAAGAATAAAATCGAGACCGTTTTCGTGAATCATCTTTACGCCTTCTCTTACACTCGAGATCCTCGGATTCGGTTTTATTCCCGGGAGCTCCTTAAAAAAAATTCCGTTCTCGTTTAGTAAAGAGACGATCTTATCATAAACGCCGTTCTTTTTAATGCTGCCCCCGCCGTATGCGAGAAGAACTCTGGTACCGCCGGATTTTTTTATATAATCGCTAAGATCAGCGATCATATCCTGACCGAAATATACTTCAGTAGGCAGTGACATCGTAAAATTAAGCATTAGACCTCCTAGTAGTTATTAACAAAGTATAAAAGCATGTCCTCAAAGATATTATAAGTTATGCCGCGTCCAAAATTATAATAGTTGTTCAGGATAGAAAATGCTATCCTGTTGCCGTTTTTTGTGTAAAGATATCCGGACAGACAGTTAACCCCGGTCATGCTGCCGGTTTTCGCAAAAAGTCTTTTGTGCAGTTCCTGATTATCTATCCGGTACCTTAATGTACCGTTGCTTCCGGGGAGAGGTAAAGAGGAAAGATAGGTCAAAAAATTTTCGTCTTCATACATTGTGTCGAGTACTTTTATGAACTTTGAAGATGAGAAAAAATTCATCCTGGAAAGTCCGCTTCCGTCCGCGAGGTTAAAATCATTTATACCGAACATCCGTTCGTAGAGCTCAGAATTGATTTGTGTATAATCAGGATAATGTGTGTCAGTCTCATAGATATCCGACAAGCTGCTGTCATTATAAAAAACTTCCGCTGTTTTTCTGAATATTTGCTCGGCATAAAGATTATTGCTTTCAGAATTACATTTTTCTATCAGTTTATACAGACTATCGCTTTTTAGACTCATCAGTTTTAAAATCGATCTGGGGTCGGCTTTTGTTATACGATCCTGAACACGGATATTGTTCTTTTCAAGAAATTTTTTAAGATTGCTGATAAAGAATTTGTCGGGATCGTTAACCGTGACATATCCCGATACTGTGCTTTCAAAGTCCGACCTGATTATCAAAGAATCGGACCCCATTATCCTGATAAAGTCGGGTTTTTTTAGATTTCTGACCGTATCCAGCCTAAAGGCGAAATCGTAGTCCGGTACCACTCTTATGATGCCGTTCCTTATTGTGACCTTTGTAAGGTTTTCGTGAAAAACGAGCGGGGATATTACCGCAGAATAGTAGCTGGAAATATCATCAATGTCCCAACCTTTCCCGAATCCCTTTTCTCTTTCAAAAGGATAAAATGGTATAAGAGAACCCTCTATATAGTCGATACCGTGAATCATCCTTAATGAGTCAACGACAGGCCGGAATTCACTGAGTTCACCATTTTTAAGATAATTTCTTCCGATGGTCGGATCGCCGTCTCCGCGGATGTATAAATTTCCCTTGAGCAGATTTAGTTTTCTGTCAACATATCCGTCCGCGTAAAATTCTGTGGAAAATCTGTATTCGGCACCGAGGATCTTTAGTGCTGCCGCAGTTGTCAAAAGCTTTAAATTTGATGCAGGCAAAAGATTTTTATTAGGATTATAGGCAAAAAGTGTCAGTTTGCTGTCCAGATCATAAAAGCTTACCGACCACACACCGGATCTGGGATCCTGCAGGACTGAGAATTCTTTCGGAAGTTCAGAAATGTCAACATCGGTCACTCTGAACATTTGAACGGGGCGGCCTTCAGGACTCACAGTTTTTTTGGGACCCGAGCATGAGAGGACCGAAAAGATGAAGACAAGTATTGTTATATATAAAAAAAACCGCATTTATCAGTTGAACAGTTTATAGAAAAAATGTCTTGTTCTTTCCCAAAATCCGACATTTGTCCTTATATCAAGTTCTCTGGGAGGATCAGGCTTTTTAGCTTCAAAAGTAGTAATGACGGAGGGGAAAACAAGTTCTCTTGAGTACAAAAGGTTCATATAATCCTCTTTAGCCTGTGTGACCTCTATGGCCTGAAGTTTATATTCAACAGGGTAAAGAACAAAATCGATCTCTAAAGTTTCGGAATCTTCGATCAGAACATTGCGCATGATAGCATCCCTGTATCCCACATATGAACATTTGAGGATATATTTTCCCGGTTCGACGCCTCTTATGGCATATATGCCTTTTTGGTTTGTTGCACTGCCGAGAGATGTTGCGATGATTGTGACATTCGCTTCTGAAAGAGGTTGGCCTTCAACAGAACTGACCCTGCCTCTTATCATTCCCGCACAAAACAAGTTTGCGGACATGAACACGAACAAGATCGAATAGAAAGTTTTCATGGTTTTAGTGCCTCTTTTTTTCTTAATACTAAATTTAAGCTATAATGTTCTTAAATCCAAAACAAAAAAGCGGGAATTTTCACCCGCTTTTTTGATCGTTTCGCAACCGTTGTTA
>JAWOER010000211.1:0-5735 GCA_046482655.1 Candidatus Delongbacteria bacterium
CTGAGAGCAATATAACATTCTCACCATGATAAATTAAGAAATATATTTTTAAAATGCAAAGCTGAAATTGGGATCATTAATAAAGAAAAGGGAGCACGCAGGCTCCCTTTAAGGTCTGATACGATAATATTTAAAAATTATTCAGATTTCATTTGCTGAAATCTTTTGAGTGTCTCCTCATCCTGCTGGAGAACTGAGTATATCTGGTCATATCTTTCTCTGGTCAAGCCCTCATCTTCAATTCTCTTGTCAATTTTTTCCTCTTGACTGATCTGGACTTCCTGCACTTTTTTCATAGCTTTATTATACTTATCAATATCTTTTTTGTCTGCAGTGATGTCATCGTCTGATTGTGCTGTCTGCAGTTCCTCAAAGACCTCATTAAAAGATTCAACTGTCATTCCTGATTCTTCAACAGCCTCCACCATCTTGACATTCATCTCATTGTGCAGTTCGTTTACATTGTCAAAAGCACTCGCAAAATCCGAAAGTTCCTTGTCGGATACTTCTGCAGTTTGCTGCTGACCCTGCATCTGAGCCCCGGGGGGCGGACCCTGTTGAGCAATTAGAGCTGCAGGAATGAAAATTAGAGCTGCAAACGAAATGAATATTGTTTTCATGTTTCCGGTGAACATAGATGCCTCCTTTTTTTTAGTTCAATAAATTTACACTTCACTATGCGGTACTAAATTTTTAAAAAAAAGTTCCAAAAAAGTTCAATCGCCTTGTCAAAATAGAAAAAAGAAATTGGGATTATTTAGTAAAAAAGGGAGCACGCAGGCTCCCTTAAATCATTCGATCCTCTTGTTTGGAACAGGGGAAAGGTCTTTGGATGTCCTTACCATCATTATTGCGAATGAGGCTATCGCCAGTCCTTTGACTAACGGCTTTTTGAAAAGGTCGGGAAACAGTTTCCTTGCGTATCCAATCAGCTGAACCCTATAATCATAACCCTGAAAAGAGTAATCTATAATTGATCTTTGTCTTTCAGCTTTGAGTACAAGTTTTGATCGTCTTATGGCTATTTTTTCAAGTTTTTTGCTCATTCTTTTATTCTCCTCTGATGTCCTCCTATTGCATCAAGGTCTTTTTCAAGCTCGCTCAATATTCCTTCAAAAAATTCGGGTCCGTTTTTAAGCTTTTTGAAGACGATTACAAAAAGAACTATACCTGTTAACGCAAGAACAAAGGTCATTATTCCTATTGCGAGCAAAAGATTCGTTTGCCAGAAGGTGAAAACAAGCATGAAGATGCCCAATACAATACTTGTGGCGATCAGCATGAAAGCGAATGCACACATAATAAGTATTGAAACCAAACGGATCCTTGCTTCTTTTACATCCAAAGAAGCGATCTCCAGTCTGGTACGGATCAAGTCCAAAGAAGAAAATCCCAGTCTTTTAAGTATTTTAAGGATCATATTTATCCCTCTATTTTCTATTGATGAGAAGTCCGAGTACGAGTCCCACTGCAGCTGAAGCTCCTATCAGCGACCACGGGTTTTCGCGTGCATATTTATTGGTTTCTTTGACCACTTCAATTATTTTTTCTTTTGAACTGGTTTCCAGTTCCTCAAGTTGTGTTTTTGCTTTACCCAGGGTTTTGCCGGCTTTTTCTCTTGCGGTTTTGATCTCTTCGCCCGCCTGATCCTTAGTTACATTCAAAAGTTCCTCCAAGTCTGATATTACGGTTTTGAACTGTCCTTTTAATCTTTCTCTGGACTTCGCAGATTCGCTTGCAGATTGCTCTACATCGGTATTCTTTTCTGATTTCATGAATTCTCCTTAATTATTTAATGTGATTTTGGGCCCGATATGTACTATGTCACTGTTAATATAAGCTATTTTTTCTTTTTTTGCAAATAAAAAACTATTTTTCTATATTTTTCTTACTTTCAATACGCTCAATGACTTTTTTTGCCTGTCTGCCATATGAGTCATTCGGTCTTTTTTCCGCTATTCCGCTCAAAAGTTCAGTAGCCTTGTCGAATTCTCCGAGTTCTTCATAACAGAGTGCTGTCTTGTATTCGGCTGTGATCTTCCACTCGTAGGGCGAATCCGTGATCTTCATATATCTGACTTTTAAAAATTCGGTGATCGCCTGTCGAAAATTTTTCATCTGAAGGAAAGTGTCGGCTATATAGAACTGCACGGCAACTTCATCCTCGCCTCTCGCTTCGTACTGTAAACGCCTAAAATAGTCCAGAGCGGTGCGGTATTCCTCATTTCTCTGATGTATGAGACCTATCTCTATTCTTTTTGCAAAAATATCATCTTCGTCGGGATAAGTTGATATATATTCCCGTATTGTTCTTGCCGCTGCATCATTAAAGCCCAGTTTCTGATAAAGGTCTATAAGGTGTTTCATTGCGTTCTTTTTAAGATGATGATCTTTGTCGTACTTTAAAATATTTTGGAATGCTGTAATTGCCTTATCGAACTGCTCTCGGTTGTTATAAACCGCCCCGAGATGGTAGTTCGTTTCCACGGCTATATCGTCATCGGGAAATCTTTCGACTATCGAAACCCAGATATCAAAAGCATCGTCGTTTTCGCCTATATTGTAGTAAACGATCGCCTCGCCGTACATAGCTTTGGATACCTGAGGACTGTCGGGATAATCCTTAAGCAGAGATTTGTAGGCTTTTAAAGCTTTATCGTATTCATTCATAGATAAGTATGCGTTGGCTTTTGCAAGATAGAATTTCGGCTCGTAAATTTCCTTATCATAATCGTTCTTATGTGTTTTTCTGAAATTGTCAAGAAGTTTATCTGCTTCAGAGATCGATTTCCTCGTATAGTAGGCTATGATGATCTTCGCTTCGACCGGCTTGGTATCTTCGGGTTCGAATTTCTGAATAATATCTCTGTAAAGTCCGATGGCTTTGGTAATATTATTTTTGTCCAGTTCGATATCTGCCAGGGCGAGTGAGGCTGAATAGCTGCTTTGACCCTCCGAGATATTGCTTAAAGCTTTCAGGTTCTCTTCCAGTGCATCTCTGTCATTTCTCTCTCTGTAAATATCCGACAGCTTTAAGAGTGTGTATTGTCGGTCGATATCCGCGTTCCTGTTAGATAAAGCACGCAGATAGTACGATTCTGCTTTATCCGCTTCTTCCAAGCTCATATATATATCGGCTATCTTTACTGCATAGTCAACAGTACCGGAGCTCCAGCCAGAAGATATCGTTCCTCTGTTCTGCTCCTCATCAAGCTCCTTATAAAGTTTTAGTGCCGCGCGGGTGTTTCCGTCACTAAGATAAACTTCTGCAGTGTTTTCTTTTATACTTGCCGCCGATCGGGCATAATAAAAGCGGTTCTTTATTTTTTTTAGGATAGCGAGCCTTGTTGCCGGGTCAGTGGCCGCCGAATTTAATTTCATGTTAAGAGCAGAATAGACAGTAAAACCATTCTGTGCACTTTCTATTATCTGATCTAATAAGTTTAAAGAAATTTCACTTTCTCCGGCTTCATCATATATAGTGGCAGCAAGAAGAACAGCGCGGTAATAATAGACCGAATTCTGCGTATCTGAAAATACGGATTTGATTTCGGAGGCGATCTCTGTTCCTGAATTTATTTTACTTAGCTCTGTAAAATATTTGAAGGCGAGAGTTCTGTTCTGGTCATCCAGCCTGTTCTCTACTATATGATCGTACACAGGCTTTAGCTCATTCTGAATATCGTGCCCGGTTCCGAAGATGCTCCGATAAGACTCAAATATTTCTTCTGCAGCTCTGAACTTCCAAATTTTTGAAGTATTTTGACTAAAAATAATTTGTTTGAGCGTCTCAAAAGATTTTTTGAGCTCTGATTTGTCCGGAATATTGAGTCTTATAGCGGAAACCGCTCTTATGTATTGTGCATCTGTGCTCAAATCATTTTCGGTTTTTAGTTCGATATGTTTTTTTATGAACTGATCGCCTTTTGCATAATCTTTCATATCAAAAAAATAGAATTTTGACCAGTCGAGCAGAAGTTTGGCCCTATCATCCTCGAAGAGTGCTCTCGACGACAGATCAGCAAGCTTATCGCTCACATCTTTCTGCCTTAATTTGTGTTCATTTAAGTATTTAAGCCTTGTTAGCGATATACTCCTGAACTCGGATGCGCCGTATGAGTTCACTATAGCCGAATACAGACTTGCAGCATTATCCCACTGTTCCAGTTTAAAAGCTGATTCAGCGGCAAGAAATAAAGAATTATCCGCAAATTCTGATACTGCGAACTTAAGAGGATGGTCTTTTAACAATTCATAGGCAGACTCAAAGTCACCTGAATCATAATATGACCTGCCGATCATAAAATTTATTCTTGGAGATTGATCGTCTTTGGGGAAAAGTTCAAGATATTTTTGGAGTGAACGGACTCCGGTATCATAATTTTTTGCCATAAAAAAACTTTCAGCGGAATTTTTTAATGCAGACCTTTTTAGTTCATCTATATTATTATCGGCATCGGACATCATAGCAGCTTCATAAAATGCTCTGCCGGATGCCTCGTGGTCTTCAAGAGCTCTGAGCGTAAATGCCGCTTTAATTGCGATACTGATATTTTTCTTATTTTCCACAGCGCTATTATAATATTCGAGGGCTTTTGTATAATTTTCCTTAAAATATTCGACATCACCCTTTAATTCAGATATTCTTGCGCCATACTTTTCGGGAATGTTTTTTTGTTGCTCCAACAGGTCTGACGCCTTATCCGGCCTGTTCATATATAGCAGTATGGAGGCATATTCTGATACAAGCTCAAAATGGAGTGTGTCTTTCTCAGCAGAAGTACCTAGAGATTCTTTTAGCACCTCTGCAGCACCATGTATGTCGGAATGTCTTTTTAAAAAATCCGAGTATTCCAGTCCGGCTTTTGATCTTGTTTCTTGCGAAGACGACCTGAAAGCATCACGAAAGGTGCTGTGGGCTATCATAGTTTGATCTTCTTTTTCATATATCTCTGCAAGAATTAAAAGTGCAGAATGTGTAAAATTATTGGCAGGAAAAGATTTTCTTAACAATTCTATGTTCTCTTTAGCCTGTTTATACATCCCTTCCTCATAAAACAGTCTGACAGCCTTGTATGATGCTTCGGGAATATACGAAGAATTCGGAAAATAGCTTTTGAGCTGAAGATAATATCTTGCTGCTTTCTCTTTATCGTTAGTCACCTCGGTGAGCTGTGCGGTCTTAATTATAGCTTTTTCCGCATATTCCGAACGGGGATGGTCCAGAATGAGTTTCTGGTAATTTCTTAATGCGTTCTTTTCCTCTTTAAGCATTAAATACGATTCTGCAAGTTTGTACTGCACCATTGGAGCAGAAACGCTCGAAGAGTACTGTTCCAAAAAATTCTTGAACTGCGATACAGCCACATCATATATTTCGTCTTCAAATAATTTTAGACCGTATGTCAGATTTGAGCTTTCATCCGACTGACAACTAAGACCTGCAGAAAAAATAAAAATGATCACAGCCGTTAAAATCCTATTCATAAATACAAAACTCCCTTATTTCATTATCCATATCGGGTTGGAATATGCTCTGTGCTCCAGATTTTTGCCGTTCCAGTGAGTCGAGGAAGTAAATATTTCCAGTCGTATATAATGATCGATATTATCGTTAATAAGATCGATATGTTCATCAAAACTGTAGATCTCTTCTGTAAACTCTTTTTTCCATATGATTCTTTCTTCTGAAGAATGGATCGATCCCCTGTACAGGACAGCCCCTCTTATTGAAC
>JAWOER010000008.1:0-2661 GCA_046482655.1 Candidatus Delongbacteria bacterium
TTTTCCTTCAGTTCAATTAATTTCTTTTCTGCTTCCTTGATCTTTCTTATATCTATAAAGGACTCCAAAATATAATTTTTGCCTTTTATAGATATTTTGCATGCCTTTTTAAAAACAGGGATATCGTTCCCGTATTTATCAACGATCGTTCTTTCGGAATTGTCGATGTCTTTTTTCTCATCAATTATAGGACATTTTCCGGCAAGGGCAGGGCAGAAGGAAAGGTGACATTTTGTGCCGATTATGTCCTCTTTGTTATATCCCAGAGTTTCGAGTCCGGAATTATTTATCTTTTCAATTATTTTGGAAGAAGCATCGATCAGTACTATGCCGACCGGTACGGATTCATAAATCTGCGAAATGTAGTCACTGAATTCAGAAAGTTCTTTTTGCTTTGCGTTTGACAATTCTATTTCCTTTAAGAGTAATTTATTCTTTTTTTTCAGGCCTGATCTGTACCTCAGTATCGTTTCCTGAACTCTGCGGGAAAAGTGTCTAAAAAGAAAATAGTAGAGCGTTAAAGAAAAAACGATCAGGCTGATTATCAGAATTATCCTGAAAATAAAATCATTTTTGTATCTTGCAACATCCTCTGCGATTATTTGAGATATCTGGCTCCTATAATATCCCTGGGCAAAAACCCATTTGAACTCGGGATAATATTTAAAATAAGATGTTTTAAGGTCATTTTCGCCCGTTTGAGGATCTTTATAAATATAGCTGACAAATGCCTCATTATTTATTCTTATCTGTTTCATAAATTCTTTGCGGAATTCGAAACCTTGCGCGTCTTTGTAATCATCATCTATAAGACTGCCGGTCAAATCGGGGCGGTTCGGATTGATCAGCATCCTGGCAAATCCTTTTCCCCCTTCGTACTTTAAGATTTCGTAAACGAAGATGTATTCTTGAGAGCCTTTTATATTGGCTTTTTTTATTTCTTGATAAACTATTTCTTTGAGTCCCCTTTCGAGATTTTTTTCCGGAAATACAAGTCCGCAGTAAAGCTCGTTTTTATCCGAATATTTGATCTTTATGATATTATCTCTGCTTTTATCAGTTTTTTGCAGAATGCTGTCAATTTTTGATCTTACCCCTTCGGGTCCAAATTCTGGTTTCTGCACTGACAGCAGGCTGTCATTAGTTCGCAGTAAGATTTTATCAGAGTAAGAAATAAAATAATATTTTAGCGTATCTTTCACCGAATAGGATGATATGAACGATCTTAGAATTCTGTCATTGTTTTCCGATCTGTTTTTTAAATATCCGTTCAGTTCGTCTCTGAACAGGAAAGTTTCATTATCAAATTTATACATCACATAATTTCTGTGGACATCAGAACGATACTGAGTATTCTTTACCATTTCTTCGACTTCGAATTTAATTCTTTCCCGGAACAGTTCATTTAGGTGCTCAGAAGTAGATTCGATATTTTTTTTATATTCTAAATAATATTTTGGTGTGTAGATCAACAGTAGTAATAAGGCAATTGCACATACTAGAATGAAAGAATACTTAACGATCACCTTTGAAACATTATTTTCATCGAATCGGATAAATCTTTTCATGGGCACATTCTCCCTTAACTTATAGAAAGTAAGCAAAAAAAAGCCGTTTGTAAATAATAATAATTGAAAAAAGCCGAAAATATAATTATCTTTAACACCCACCGATGACTAGAGCGGCCAATTTTAAAATTAACTTAGGATCTGTAATGACAAGAGAAGCTGTAGGTAAAGATATGATCCGAAAAATTTCGGACAGTACCGATAAATTATTCTTTATTGCGGGGCCCTGCGTAATAGAAACAGAAAATATTACTTTTAAGATAGCAGAGGAGCTTTCCGCGATCGCCAAAAGGACAGATGTAAATATAATATTCAAGGCTTCGTACAAAAAAGCGAACAGATCAAGTATAGGAACATATACCGGACCCGGTATCGATAAAGGTCTCGATATTCTTTCCGGAATAAAAAAGGAATTCGGATTCAGGATATTAACAGATATTCATACAGAAAATGAAGCCGAAAAAGCAGCACAGACTGCAGATATTTTACAGATACCGGCATTTTTGTGCAGACAGACTGACCTGATACTTGCCGCAGCTCATACGGGTAGGGTCGTAAACATCAAAAAAGGTCAGTTCGCATCTGTAAAAGAGATCGCTCTTGCTGCAGAGAAGGTTCTTTTTACCGGTAATACACAGGTCATACTTACCGAAAGAGGAACGACTTTCGGGTATAACGATCTTGTAGTGGATTTCAGGAATTTTATAGACATGAAGGGTCTGGGGTTTCCGGTAGTTTACGATGTGACTCATTCACTGCAAAAGCCCGCCGCAGACGGTAATATTTCGGGAGGAAGACCCGAATACGCAGAAAGGATGGCATGCGCAGCTGTGGCTACAGGATGTGTGGATGGTGTTTTCTTTGAAACTCATCCCGAGCCCGCAAAAGCTTTATCCGATGCAAAGACAATGATCGATCTTTCCCGTGCAGAAATACTCATAAAAAGAACAAAAATGATCTATGAAAGGATCTGCGAAAATGAATGAAACAAAACTGGTAATACTTGATGTTGACGGGGCGATGACGAACGGCATGGTGTACTACGGTTCGGACGGTGAGATAATGAAAGCTTTTTGTGTAAAAGACGGTTTTT
>JAWOER010000159.1:0-3535 GCA_046482655.1 Candidatus Delongbacteria bacterium
ATGCAGAGCTCTGAAACAGCTTCTGTGATCGTATCTATGCAGATTGAACGCATTTAATGACCCTGTTTTTATTTTTCCTGATCACCATATAGCTGCCAACCGAAGACAGTAAAAGTCCTGCAAAGAAATTCGGACCGATCTGTTCCGATATAAAAACAACAGCAAATAGAGTAGCAAGTGCGGGCTTGAATAAAAATATCAGAGATGATGCCACCGGCCCCATCTTTTTTATAGCAGTAAGAAAGGTTATGTATCCAACGGCCGTAACGAATATGCCGAGATACAAAAGTTTCAATATCCTGATATTTGATCCGAACAATTCTGCATTTATGTTAATTTGCCCGGTCCAGGAAAGATATACTGCTATAAAACCCAGACCGAACGCAAAAGAAACCATATTCACAACTATTGGCCTGTGTTCTGTTACAGCCTTCCTGTTAAGAATAGTAAAGATCGCAAAAGATATTGATCCGGCAAGGGCAAATATCGCACCTTTTTCAAGTTCGAAATTCCCAATATCATCCAAAAGCACGAGGGTTAAACCTGTAATACCGATCGTGAATCCTGAAATTTTTTTCAGCGACACTTTTTCTTTTTTTAACAATATTAAAAAAGCATAGACAAATATCGGATTAGATGAAAAAATAAGCGCAACTACAGCCGGGGAACCGTATTTTATGGCATACTGGAGTACAGACATCGAAAAGAAAATATTTATAAATCCGAGAAGAGCGAACAAGGAGTAATCCGGTGCCCTCAGTTTTGAAAGCTCTTTGTAGCTTCCTTTCGCCAGAGAATAAAAAGCAAGTCCTGCCGCACCTATGGCAAACCTAAAAAAGGTCATTTCGAAAGGTCCCAAAAATCTCATAAGGTCCTTGGATACAACTTCAATAGAGCTAAAAAATATAAGAGTAACTACAAAATATAACAATCAACCACCGTATATTATATTGACGGTAAATTAACCAGAAAAAAACATAATTTCAATTGGTTTATTTACAAAATTTAACTATATTTACTCCTAATATAATAAAGTGGACAAGGAGGTTTTTATGAGCACAGCACCCAATGTATTTAAACAATTCAAGATCGCAATAGTCGTTCTGATAGTGCTGATCGTATTAATATTCGGTAAAAGATTTTTTGTAAGCATTGACGCCGGACATGTCGGTGTAGCCACACTTTTCGGTGATGTTCAGGAGCAGATATACGATGAAGGTCTGCATATCCCTGTCAATCCGTTCTACAAATGGCATATTTACGATGTCAGACAAAAGACTCATCTGGAACAGGCGCAGGTTCCCACGCAGGACCAGCTTCAGACAACTCTGGATGTGAGTGTTCAGTTCAGACTAATAGGGTCCGCCACACCCGAGCTCTTGCGTTCGACCGGAACTTTTGATGATATGATAAGGGTTCATCTGGTCCCCAAATTAAGATCGATCCTGCGGGAACAGGGAAAATCCATTAAAAGAGCAGAAGATTTTTTTACAGACGCAACACAGTCATTTCTGGAAAAATCTCTGATCGAAGGTTTAAAAGAATATCTCGAACCTCAGGGAGTAGAAGTTAAGGCCGTACTTATAAGAGATATAAAATTACCTGAATTTATAACCAGAGCGATCGAAAGAAAGAAAGAAAGGGAACAGGAAGTCGAAAAGCAAAAAGCAGAACTTGAAAGATTCCGTACAGAGCAGCAGCAGAAAATAGCTCAGGCCGAAGCTGAAAAAGCTGCGGCGGAAATGGATGCGGAAAAGATAAGGCTGCTGGCTGACGCCGAGTCATACAGGATCAGTCAGATAAATAAAGCTATTGCAGATAACGCCAACTATATAAAGCTGCAGTCTCTTGAAGCTTTAAAAGCAATTTCTAAGGATGAAAATGCCAAGATCTATTTTTTGAATGGCGACAGCCCGAATCCTCTACCCTTAATGAATATCGGAGATAAATAGCGGAGTATAACATGAGACTGACGAAATCAAAGAGAAATTCTTTGCTCTTCGGCGTATGCGGCGGAATAGCAGAATGGCTCGACTGGGACCCGACCGTTGTGAGAATAGGCTATGTGCTTGCCTCGATCTTTTCGGCTGCTTTTCCCGGAATACTGATATATATATTGCTTATATTTATTATGCCGGAAGAAGAATAATTGCATTTCATGCTTCATAACTGCAAAATAAATAACTTGACTTATAAACCTAAAAAAATTATTTTTGGTTCGTTAGATTTGTTTGAAATACACCAAAAAATATAAAAATGGAGTCAAAAATGCCTGTAAAAAAATTAGAAGAGATGTTCGAAATACTAAAATCGAGACCTAAAAAAAGAATGGTCGCTGTCAACGCAATTGATGCGCACACTATCGAAGCGGTGAATTCTGCCGTGAACTTGGGAATTATCGAAGGAATTCTTATTGGTGCAAAAGATGAGATAGAGAAAATCTGTTCGCAAAAAGGTATTGATGTGAACAAATTCAAGATAGTCGATGAAAGTAATGAAACGAAAACGGCTGAAAAAGCTGTAGGAATGATAAATGACGGTGAGGCTGATTTTATCATGAAAGGGCTTATCAGCACAGATAAATATATGAGAGCTATTTTAAACAAGGAAAAGGGTCTTCTTCCGCCAAAAGCTATTTTGAGCCATGTTACAGTAGTACAAGTTCCCGCATACGAAAAATTGCTTGTGGTGGGTGATGTCGCTATTATTCCCGCACCGGACCTAAAACAAAAAACTGCAATAACAAATTATGTTATCAAAACAGCTCATGCTTTAGATATAGCAGAACCGAAAGTTGCCGTCATAGCCGCAACCGAACAGGTCTCAGTCGGTATGCAGGCATGCGTGGATGCGGCAATAATTTCAAAATCGAACGAAAGAGGGCAGATCAAAAATGCTGTTGTGGACGGTCCTTTAGCTTTTGATGTTGCCATTGATATGGAATCTGTCAAGATCAAAGGCTTAAAAAGTAAGGTTGCCGGTGACGCCGATTGTTTGGTATTTCCCAATATCGAATCGGGGAATGTCTTCTTTAAGACATGCACAAAATTCGCAGGCGGAGAACTTGCAGCACTTGTTGTGGGAGCAAAATGTCCTGCAGTTCTTACCTCGAGAGGAGACAGCTCAAAGACAAAAACATATTCAATAGCTCTGGCAAGTCTGATGTCTAATTAAAAAAAATAAAAAAATGGAGTCCGAAATGGAAGTTAAGAGGATACTGGCAATAAATCCCGGTTCAACATCAACAAAAGTAGCAGTATATGACGGTGAAAAATTACTATTCTTAAAAAACATAAAACATTCAGTAGAAGAACTGGCGCCTTTTACAAAGACAATTGATCAGTACGATTTTAGAAAAGATGTCATACTCGATGAACTGAAAGCGGCCGAGATAGAACTCAGCAGCATTCAGATCGTTGTGGGAAGAGGCGGACTTATCAAACCTGTACCGTCAGGCGTCTTTATGGTCAACGATCAGATGAAGGCCGACATAAAGAACAGTAACAAGGAGCACGCAAGCAACCTGGGATGCTTT
>JAWOER010000227.1:0-3762 GCA_046482655.1 Candidatus Delongbacteria bacterium
AACCCGTGCAAATATATTGGGGTCTTACTTTTTGTTACGAATTTTGCTGTTTGCATCCAAAGTTGATATTCAGCCATACGGTGTATCAGGAATTCGAAATAATGGAGAGAAAAGCCTTTATCGTCGGTGCATCGCCTTCAGGTACAGGCGGAGGTATAAAAAGCACTACGGTTACAGCAGTTTACGCACAAATGTCAAGCGTGTTAAAAGGCGGAACCAAAGTCATTTTCAACGGCAGGATCATCCCAAATCACAGACTGGTTACAGCCTCGGCGAATTTCACATTCTACATAATTTTTCTTTGCGGGGGCATATATATTCTTCTTCTGACGGAACAATTGCCTTTTTATCGTGTTTTTTTTGAAGCAGCGTCTGCTTTAGGAACTGTCGGATTGAGTACAGGAATAACAGGTATTTTCTCTCCTCTGGGAAAAATAACTGTCATATTTTTGATGTTCGCCGGTCGTGTTGGCCCGCTGTCTGTAGGTACAGCTCTGTTTTCAGCAAAGAACAGAGTGATCGAAGAAGATGATCTTGCGATCTAGCTGAGCTTTAAAATAAAAACGGGCCGGCCGTTTTTTCCGGTCAGCCCGCTGCACAAAATGTATTTTTTGGATCAGGTCATCAAATTGTTCGAGAGCAAGGAGGAGTGCAGTTCGCGAAAAGGAGCCTGCTTTGACGCAGGTGACTTAAGCGGACAAGCTCCGACGCCGCTATCGAACAATTTTACATTCCCATGCCGCCCATGCCGCCCATCATAGACGGGTCCATTCCAGGTGCTCCGCCCGGTGCTCCGCCTGATGACTTTTCTTCCGGTTTTTCTGCAACCACAGCTTCTGTAGTAAGAAGCAGAGATGCTATTGAAGCTGCATTTTCCAGAGCGGTATATGTTACTTTCGTCGGATCTATAACACCGGATTCAATAAGATCTTCATATTTTTCGGTTTTGGCATTAAATCCGTAAGCGAAGGACTTGCTGGAAAGGACCTTATTGAGAACAACAGCACCTTCCATTCCTGCATTATTAACTATCTGTCTTAACGGTTCTTCGAGAGATTTTTTTAGAATATTAACACCGATCATCTCTTCATCGTTGACTTTGAGTTTGTTAAGAGTGGACAATGCTCTTAAAAGTGCTACTCCGCCGCCGGGCACAATACCGTCTTCAACAGCTGCTCTGGTCGCATGAAGGGCATCATCAACTCTGTCCTTTATCTCTTTCATTTCAACTTCTGAGGCCGCTCCGACCTTTATTACCGCAACTCCGCCTGCAAGTTTCGCAAGGCGTTCGTTAAGCTTTTCCTTGTCATAATCCGAGGTTGAAACTTCGATCTGCTTTTTGATGTTTTCGATGCGTGCATCGATATCCTTCTGTTTTCCTGTTCCGTCAACTATTTTTGTATTCTCTTTGTCTATAATAACAGTCTTTGCCGACCCGAGCATATCGAGCTCGGTGTTCTCGATCTTCATACCGAGTTCTTCTGTTATCAGAGTACCTCCGGTCAGAGTTGCTATATCTTTGAGCATTTCTTTTCTTCTGTCTCCGAAACCGGGTGCTTTTACAGCAGCTATCTTCAACGAGCCTCTGAGCTTGTTTACAACAAGAGTAGCCAGTGCTTCGCCTTCTACATCTTCACATATAAGTACAAGACCTTTTCCTGTCTGAGCTATTTTTTCCAGTACGGGAACCATTTCTTTGACCGTAGACACTTTTTTGTCATAAAGAAGAATATAGGGATTTTCCATCTTTACTTCCATAGAATCTGAATCGTTGATAAAATACGGGGACAGGTATCCTCTGTCGAACTGCATACCCTTTACAACCTCTAATGTGCTCTCCATTGATTTCGCTTCCTCAACGGTAATAACACCTGTAGTTCCCACTTCTTTCATTGCATCAGCTATCATTTTGCCTACAGACTCGTCGTTGTTCGCACTAATGGAAGCAACATTTGATATCTCCTTAAAACTGTTGCTTATTCTCTTCGTTTTTGACATCAGATATTTTTTTACTTCGGCGACTGCCTTATCAATGCCTTTTTTTATCTCCATAGGATTGGATCCGGCGGTAACATTCTTTAAACCTTCAGTAATTATAGCCTGTGCTATTACTGTTGCCGTAGTAGTTCCGTCCCCTGCGTTATCAGATGTTTTGGAAGCTACATCCTTGATCATTTCCGCACCGATCTTCTGGATCGGAATATCCAGTTCGATCTCTTTTGCTACTGTTACACCGTCCTTAGTTATTACCGGACTGCCGAATTTTTTTTCCAGAACGACATTTCTTCCTTTCGGTCCCAGAGTAACCTTAACCGCATTGGCAAGAGTGTCAACACCTTTTTTTAATTCTGTTCTGGCATCTATACCATATTCTATCATTTTTGCCATGTTCGCTTCTCCTGTTATAATTTAAGTTTATTTTACGACCGCAAGTATGTCTTCTAACTTGACTATCAGATATTTATTCTCGTCCAAAGTCACTTCCGTTCCCGAATACTTTGCATAGATGACCTTATCCCCGTTCTTGATCTCTTTCTTTACATCTTCATCGTTCCCCACAGCCACGACTTTGCCCATCTGAGGTTTCTCTTTTGAAGATGTTTCGGGTATTATTATTCCACCCTTGGTCTTGTTCTCTGTTTCTTCCACGATCTCGATAACCACTCTGTCTTTGATCGGTTTTAGATTTACTGCCATTTTAACGCTCCTTTAAGGTTAATTTATGTTCGTCTTCCATAATTGCAATAATCAAGCCAATATATTACAGGCTTAAAAATATGTATCGATTTATTTTTATTTTTGGCAAATGTCAGGTTCTGTCATTTTTTCTGTCAAGTTTCCATCTGCTTATACCCCTGAAGAACATTAGTATGGTAAACGGGGTAACGAAATCTGATTCCATTATCCTGTTGGTCGCCGAAAGGATAAGCCACGCTTTATTATAATCTTTCCTTCGGTAATATTTTAAAAATATCGACATCAGTTTTTTGGAAAATGTTCTGAACCTGTCATCGCTCATTATAAGCGATACGGCATTACTATAATACTTTGTGCCCTCTTCGGTATGGAACCAGTCTTTTGTTTCGGAAGGTTCTCCGAATTCTTTTATGATAAGATCTGTCTCTTCATCCGAGAAAGTAAACTCGGAAAATTCTTCCGAATTGAAAAATTCAAAACTTTCGGCAATAAAGCGCTCCGTATCCTTATCGTATGCCGATCCTATGGCCGCATGTGAGTTCATAAGGTCCATAGAAGCTTCCATAATGGTCTTCTGCTGCACAGGACTTCCAAAATATGAGCCGGGTGAGGAGAATGAGGATTTTTCCGATTTTTTTGCTTTAAATTCTTCCGATGCAAGAAAATATCTGCATGAACCGCAGTCTTCATCCCTCATTTTGGCACAACAGACAGGACAGATAAGACTGTCATTCTTTAGGGGGCATTTTCTTTTGCCCTGCTTTGCATTGCAGATACTACATTTTACTTTTGCCATAGAACACCTTTTACACACAATTTATTTTTCAGCATGTAAGCTATGAAAAAAATCCGGTAATTCAAAGCTGTTTTTTTAAACAAAAAATAAGGGTTCCGTCCATGGAACCCTTATTGTACTGATCGCGCTGCCTGATGGAAATTATCTTGCTTCAGGCTTGGCTATTTTGATTGTTGCAGGTGCTGCGGCCTGCTTGGTCGAATTCCTCGCGATCACATAGAAGAACATTTTGTTCTCTGTTCCTATTGTGTAATCATAGCTGAGGTTAG
>JAWOER010000238.1:0-4142 GCA_046482655.1 Candidatus Delongbacteria bacterium
AAAATAATGAGAACCCCCAACCCGGTACCAAGTCCGGCCAGAGCAAAAGAAAGGCCGGACAATCCATGCACCACGCCGTGATATACGATGCCTGCCTAAAAGAGGAACTTGAGCAAAAGAAAAAAATATTAGAGTCAAGAACTTCGATCCTTTCAGAAAAAGAAAAAGAACTCAAAGAAAAGCTCACCGATACCAAAGAGGAAGAAAAAGAACTCAAAGAAAAAAGAAAATTATTAGTTGCGAAAATCGAGAAACCTTTATATAATCTATACCTTAGGGTCTATGGCTCTAAAGGGAAGCTTGCTGTTGTGCCTGCCAATGAGGGTTTTTGCGGCGGATGTTACACGGTACTTCCTTCACAAAAGCTCTCAGAACTCAGAAGAGCCGACTCGATAGTGCAGTGTGATGCATGCAGCAGAATTCTGTACTATGAAATAGAAGATGTTCATTGAAATAAGCCGGTCGAATGGTCGCGTTGCGAAGATTTCGCAATGAGGAAAGTCCGAACGCCAAAGGGCGGGATGCCTGCTAACGGCAGGGAGCAGTGATGCTACGGAAAGTGCAGCAGAAAACAAACCGCCCGGGAATCATTCCGGGTAAGGGTGAAAAGGTGCGGTAAGAGCGCACCGCGGAATTCTGTAAGGAGTTCCGGCTAGGCAAACCCCATCCGGCGCAAGACCAAATATATCTTTCGTTGAGGATTGCCCGTCCGAGTGTGAAAGCACCGAAAGAAGGGTAGGTTGCGTCAGATAAATGACCATTAGAACAGAATTCGGCTTACAGACCGGCTTAAAAATTTAAATTCATAAAAGAAGAAGCTATTATGAAAAGAATAGCATTTTTGTGTCTCGTTATAATATTTTCGGCTCTGGAATCTAAAGTGCCTTTCAACACTCTCTATCTTGAGATCGAAAAGGTAAGGTATGAGGGAGATGAAAGCCTTATAAAGGATGTTAAGAACAATTCCGATATTTTAGAACAATTTCGATCTGTTCAAAAAATATGGGTGAATGTTTTGGAAAATTCATATCTTATGATCGAAGAGCCGGATAAGGATAATTATCTTATTGAAAAATACGGTCAGTTAAAATACGAGGGCAGGCATTATAAGCTGGATTTTGGATTAAATTTTGCCTGGGATGTTACAGATACTGAGTCCGAGCGGATCTATGACAATTACACAACGGAAGAACCGAATTATCAGTATTATAATGCGAAACTGGTAAAAAAAGTGATGATGAGATGTCTGGACGGCGTCAAAAGGAGGGCCCATATTTATGCCTATATGTATCTGGACCCAATTGACGAAGAGCAGATCCAGGCATATATTGACGAAATACAAAGCAGCGATATGGAACCGGCAGACAAAGAAATGGAGATCAAAGCTGCTCAGGAGGCACTGGAAAAGAAGGCTATCAAATATCTCGAATGGATATGGGTAAATGAAAAAGGTGAAGAACTGAATATGTTCTTGAGGAAACATGAAACCATGCAGACGGTAAAAATTGAATATAATGTAAGAAAAATGGTCATTGATGAAGATTTTGATAATGATATATTTCCAGAAACTCTTTCAGAATTCAAAGTGAAAAAGATAAAACCATATTAGAGCTCATACATCATGTTATTAATAAATAAAAATATAAAATCAGGCATAAATTGGAAAAAAGATGGGAATACCGGAATGAGTTAGATTCTCGAATTATCGAAAGCCTGATGCTCGAAACAGGCTTGTCAGAAACTGTCGTCAAACTTTTAACAGCCAGGAACATGAGGACAAAAGAGGATATTGAAAATTTCCTCTATCCTGAAAAAGACAAATATCATGAGCCTTTTCTTCTCAAAGATATGGAAAGGGCGGTCGACAGGATAACAGATGCACTGATAAATCGCGAGAATATACAGATTTGGGGTGATTATGATGTGGACGGCATAACATCAACGGGTCTGCTGTATCTTTTTTTTGTTAAATGGCTTGGCATAAAAGCTGACTATGTGATCCCAAACAGAGAATTTGACGGTTACGGCCTAAGCAGACAAGGCGTGAAAAACGCACATGATAAGGGTATCGATCTTATAATAACTGTTGATTGCGGAATTACATCCGTTATCGAAGTCGAATATGCCAAATCAATCGGAATCGATATAATAGTTACTGATCATCACGAACCGGACAGAGAACTCCCCGACGCATGTGCAATTATTGATCCGAAAAGAGAGGATTGTCAATATCCTTTCAAACATTTGGCGGGAGTCGGCGTTGCTTTTAAACTTATTCAGGGTATCCTTATAAGAAATGAAATGTCAATGGACATTCTTTCGGATTTTATTGATATTGTAACGATCGGCACAGCCGCAGACATCGTACCGCTGGTGGGCGAAAACAGAAAGATCGTTTCTGAAGGCTTAAAATATTTGGAGAATTGCAAAAATATCGGGGTGTCAGCACTTTTACGAAAATTGAATTTTTATAGAAAAAGTATAAAAGTGAATAATATTTTGTTCGGTCTCGCCCCCAGACTCAATGCCGTAGGTCGTATGGGAGATGCCACAAGGGCAGTTCGTTTGCTTATCAGCAACGATGCCGAAGAGGCCGAAAAAATAGTCGAAGAACTGGAATTTGAAAACAGACGCAGACGCGAATTTGATACCGAAACGCTTCGGGAGGCCATAGGCATGGTCGAAGACAGAACTCAATTCGATCCCGAGACAGATAAAGCCATTATTGTAGCAAACTCGAACTGGCATGTGGGGGTCATCGGAATAGTAGCTTCCAGACTGGTAGAAAAATACTATCGCCCGAGTGTTGTTATTTCCATAAGCAACGGGACGGGGAAAGGTTCATGCAGAAGCATACCCGGAGTAAATGTTTATGAAGTATTGACAGAATGTTACAAACTTGATCTTCTTGAAAAAGAGAATTTTGGAGGGCATAATTATGCTGCGGGTTTTGAGATAGACAGCACTAAAATCGAACAATTTAAGCAAAAGTTCAATGAGATAATAAAATCAACCGTACCGAAAAAAGATTTTGAAAAGCTTCTAAATATCGATCTTGGGATCGAGTTCGAAGATATAAATGCGGATCTGATACAGAAATTGAAAATGTTCGAGCCGTTCGGGCCTTCAAATGAACAACCTGTTTTTTCTACCCGTGATGTAGAGCTTTCCGGAGAAATAAGGGTTGTGGGTAATAAATCAAATTACAATAAAAGGCATTTGAAAACAAGAGATAACCATTTAAAACTGAGACTTAAGAAAAATGACAGAATAATTGATGCGATCGGTTTTAATCTTGCAGATAAATTCGATCTTGTAAATGAACTGCGTTCCGGGCTTAAGGTAGCCTACAGTATAGAAGAGAATAACTGGAACGGGAATTCTTTTATTCAGCTCAAGATCCATGATATTACTGCTTAATTCGGTCAATAATTAATAAAACTAATTCCTTGTAAACTCGAATTTAAATTTATATATTATAGTTCAAAATAATACAAAAAGGATTTATCATGAGTTCCGGCCGCCCTGTTGTATTTAGATTGAACCTTTCTTCATTTTACGGAAGATCCTATACTGTCGTTTACAGGAACGATCATATTCTGTATAATTCAACCAGACCTTCAAGAAAAATAATCAGAGTACCTTCTGAAGAAGATTGGGATAAGTTCTGGAAAAAAAGCGTGAGTCTTAAGATCTGGCTTTGGGACAGAGAATATTTAGACAGATCAACTTCTGACGGATCGCATTGGAGTGTGGATATTGAGATCGGAAAGATGAAAATGAGATCTTACGGCTCAAATATCAGGCCGCATAATTTTGATGATTTTCTGAACGCTGTCAGAAAGCTCCTTCCCGATCTTGAACTGGATATTGCCTGATCCTTACAGCATACTATGGAGATTAAATGCGAAATCTGATACCCGAAAGAATTATAAAAGATCTAAAAGATAAAAAATTATCTGATGAATTCGACTGTTTTTCTCTGTTCGTGGATATTTCCGGTTTTACAAGTACCACGGAAGCTTTAATGAAACACGGTCAGGAAGGAGCTGAAGTTCTTTCAGATATTTTGAATTATCTTTTTGACACATCTGTTAGAGCTGTATATGAGCACGGAGGGTATGTTACTAAATATGCCGGTG
>JAWOER010000241.1:0-4500 GCA_046482655.1 Candidatus Delongbacteria bacterium
TTGACAAAGCTGCCAAAGATGCAGGTATTCTGATACTGAATGAACTTGGCCTTGATCCCGGTATAGATCATATGTCGGCGATGAGAATTATTGACAACATTCACAACAAAGGCGGTAAAGTGGAGGAATTCTACTCATTTTGTGGTGCTCTTGTGGCCCCCGAAGCGGAAAAGAATCCATTTAATTATAAATTTACATGGGCACCGAAAGGTGTAGTAATGGCCGGCAATAATGACGGTAATTATCTGCGTCACGGAAAGATAAAATACATTCCTACTCAGGATCTGTTTAAAGAACCGATCAAAATTGATTTTCCCAAAGTAGGCCCTTTGGAGGTTTATCCCAACAGAGATTCTGTACCATATGTTGAACTTTACGGTATACCCGAAACAAAAACCATGTTCAGAGGTACATTCAGATATGAGAGATGGTGCGAAAACCTGGACGCTATGAAAGCTTGCGGGCTCCTTTCTTACGAAAAGATGAAACTTGACGGATTAACCTATGCGCAGATGCTGGGAAAACTGATCGGAACTGACTCCACAGGCGGGGAACTGAGAAAGGCCGTTGCTGAGCATATTGGCGTGGACAAAGATTCTGAGATCATGGACGCATTTGAGTGGCTCGGACTTTTCAGCGATGAAAAGATAAACAGATCCGAAGATTCTCCTTTTGAAGTAGTGGCAGATCTGATGATATCCAAAATGATGGTGGGCGACAAGGAAAGAGATATGGTAGTAATGCAGCATACTTTCCTTGCTTCGTATCCCGACGGCAAAAAAGAGGTCATCAAATCGAGAATGCTCGATTTCGGTACACTCGAAACAGATACCTCCATTGCAAGAACGGTTGCTCTTCCTGCAGCTGTCGGTGTAAGAATGATACTTGAAGATCAGATCAAAGCAAAAGGTGTTCACATACCGGTTATTCCCGAAATCTATAATCCGATCTTAGACGCACTGGAAGAGCTTGATATTAAAATGGAGGAAGAATACGGTCTGCCCGAATCCGAAAGTATAAAATAATAAAGATGTAACATTTATTAAAATAAGGGGCTGATCCATTCGCCCCTTTTTTTATTTTTGATTTTTGAATTAAAATAGGATATATTTCACTTTAATTTACGAGAGGAATATGAGATCTTTCATATTATCAATACTGCTTTTGAGCATCCCCTGTATTCTTCCCTCAGACCAAGAACTTAAGGTAGAAAATGAATTTATAGTTCTTCCTTTCGCCTATTACACCACCGACACCAGCTTTGCTTTCGGAATTTTCGCCCAATATAAATTTGACGAAGAAGATATGATCTTCGGAAATACGGTTTACACACTTAAAAACCAGTTCATGTTCCTCGGAATAACCGATAAAAAATTCGCAAATTTATTTTTACACAATACTTTAAAAGTAAAAGATTATTTTTCCGAAAGTTTTGGAACGGGCAACACAACTTCACTTGATGATAAGATAAAGTACAGATATTTTCAGGTGGATAATATGATAGAAGCAGGTACTAAAATATGCCGGAATTCAATTATATCAGCCGCAGTTAATAATTTTGTTCATAAACCGGAACAAAGCGGAAAATACAAAGATGAAATGTCTGTGGACTATTCAAATGAGGATACGCAGGTCACTAACGGTATCGGCGTTTCTTTCAAATTCAGCAATGTTACCAGAAAATTTTTCCGGGACGGCTACTTTTTTAGGTCCCGATACCTTTTTTACCCCTCGGAATTCGGTAATATTGACGGCTTTTCCGTTATAGAGACCAAAGGGGCTTATTTTAGATCAATAAGAGAGTCTGCAATTAATATACTTTTATCCTCCAAGTTCACAACGGGCTCTACTCATCCCGAAAAATTATCTTATATCGGCGGATCATCTGTTATGAGGGGCTATCCTGAAAAAAGATTTCTCGACCGCAATATGATCTCTATTCAGACCCAGTATGATATCCGCGTGTACAAAAAAATATCAGCCTGCCTTTTTGTTTCCGCAGGTGATGTGTTCGACAAATTTGACGACCTGTCTATTAAAAAAACAAAAATCGGTTACGGAACAGGAATCCTTTACGATTTTAAAGGACTGAATATGAGATTCGATATAGCGACTTCATCTGAAAAAGAGATACAGATAATAATTATCGGGCTCAGAGCCTTTTAACTATTCTCCTGCAACAGAATTGATCTCTTTTAAAAATTCATCCACATTTATGCCGTGAGCTATAAGTCCGTCTTCCAGAGTTTCAAAACTTGCGGCAACGCATCCGATACATCCGAGATTGAATTTGCTAAAAACTCCGTGGGTTTCTGGATATTTCTGAATTATTTCTGTGATGGACATATCTTTTGTGATCTTCATTTTTTTGTCCTTATTTTACTTTATTATCTGTTTTTTAAGTTTTGATAAAGCTTCAACTGCAAGCCTTAAGCTGTGATGCTTCTTTTCAGGCAAGCCTCCGAGTTCTTTATTCATGAGTTCGAATGTTATTGAATCAATCTCATCCGCAGGTATATCTTTTATAAGTTCGCTTAAAAGAGAAAATACGGTTATTGTTCCGGAGCATGCTTTGAGCTTATATTTAAATTCATCGACCTTTCCGTCTTTAATTTTTACATAAACATCGATGGTGTCAAAACACCCTCCTTCGGTGTTGACTACTGTGCACGAAGCATCGGGTTTTTCAATTGTGCCGATATTTTTTGGATGTGAAAAATGTTCTAGATATTTTTTGGAATACATTTTATTTCCTTTTGTTCATAATATCTTCTATTTCTTCGATCTCGATCGGAATATGTGAAGAAAGATTTGTATTGCCGCCGGGTTTTATAAGGATGTCGTCTTCGAGCCTGATACCGATATTTTTCTCTGCAATATACAGACCGGGCTCGACAGTTATTACACTTTTTGCAGGAAGTTTTTCGGATGTATTTCCGACATCATGAGTATCCAATCCCATAAAATGACTTACCCCGTGATAATAGTAATTCATAAGATCCTTTTTTTCCTTGACCATTTTAAGATCAAACAATCCTCTGAAAAGTACATCTTTTGTAATTTCCTGCAGTTCAGAAAGCTTTACGCCGGCCTTGGCATGCTTTTTTGTTTTTTTGGAAGCATCCAGAACAATATTATAAAATTTTTTCTGTTCGGGAGTATATTTTTTACTTACAGGTAATGTTCTGGATATGTCTGAAGCGTAATTCTTATATTCCGCTCCCGTGTCAAAAAGTATAAGATCGCCTTTGGAAGATCTTTTATTATTGTCTTCATAATGCAGAACTGTTGCGTTACTCCCGGAAGCAGAAATTGTCAAAAACGCCGGTTGTACCGAACCATGCTTGAGATAGTTATATAAAAGTATCCCCTCACATTCGTTTTCAGAAATGCCGGTACTGATCTTTGTTAAAACATCATTAAGACCGGCGGCAGTAATGTCTATAGCCCTTTTTATCATCTTTATTTCGGCTTCCTCTTTAACCCTTCGCAAAGGATCAATAAGAGGATTCAGGGGCGATATTTTGATAAAATTAAATCTGTTCTTAAGATTTGAGCCGAAAACCTGAGTGTATGTGGGAACTGCCAGATCAGGGATGAACTCGTTATACAAAAAAACTTTTTCCATACCCATAGAAACGAACACAGTCCGGTAAAAATCATCCAGATCTCTAATATCTCTAACATCGCTGATACCCGATATTTTTCTTATATCTTCGAGCGGAATATTCCGTCCGACCCATTTTTCCAAAGTCGGGTCCAGTACTTTTCTAAAAAGAACCTCATGAGTTCTGCCGCCGTATTTATAAATTGCAAGAACAGATCTTTTAAGCTCCAGGCCTGTCAAATAAAAATAATTGCTGTCTTGTTTGTAGCGGTAAAAAGTGTCTCTGTTCTTAATTTTATCCAAAGAAGAAAGAACAAAAGTAACGCTGGCGTCAGGAAGTTTTTTTGACAATTTTTTTCTGTTTTTTTCAAAAAAACCTTTGGGAAAATTAATTTCTTTCAACATCATCTGCCTCTTCTGTTTTATTTATCGGAAATTTCACTCTGAATTTTGTACCTTTTTCATACTCTGATTCAATATTAATGTCCGCATTATAGTTGTCTGCAATGTTTTTTGTTATATACAACCCCAATCCATGACCTTTTCCGTCTGATTTGGTAGAATAAAAAGGTTCAAATATCCTTTCCCTGTCTTCGTCTCTCATTCCTATACCGTTATCTGAAACTTCGAAATATACTCTTTCACCGTCAAAACCGGAAGATATTGTAATAATATTTTGTTCTGTATCGTCTTCTTTCGAATCTACTGCGTCTCTGGCGTTCGTCAGCAGGTTGATAAGTATTTGAGCCATCTCCTGATAATTGCATTCGACAGGGGGTATATCCTGTCCAAGTTCCAGTCTTATTTCTGCACTATGCTTAATGCTGTTTTTTATAATTACAAGAACATCTTCGATTATCTCGTTCAGGCAACATTTACTACTGTCGATATCA
>JAWOER010000251.1:0-6762 GCA_046482655.1 Candidatus Delongbacteria bacterium
TCGTAATTTTAGATACTTGAGATAAAACGCAGTATTATGGCTGGGGAGAGGGTTTGAGTGGATCAGAAATCAGAAATAATTATATATCAGACGGAAAATAATGATGTCCGTATTCAAACTCGCCTTCAGGATGAAACTGTATGGCTGACTCAAAATTCTATGGCGTCACTTTTTCAAACAACTAAACAAAATATTAGTTTACATTTAATCAATATTTTTAAAGACAATGAACTTGCTGAAGATTCAGTTGTCAAGGATTTCTTGACAACTGCTGCTGATGGTAAGAAATATAGTACAAAATATTACAATTTAGACGCTATTATCTCAGTCGGTTACAGGGTTAAATCTCCTCAGGGTACTAAATTCCGCCAGTGGGCTACTAAACGAATCGCTGAATATATCGTAAAAGGTTTTACTCTCGATGATGACAGGTTAAAGCAGGAAGGCGCAAGATCAAGATATTTTGAAGAGCTTCTTCAGAGGATCAGAGACATCAGGAGCAGCGAGCGGAATTTTTATCAGAAGGTGACGGATATTTACGCTACGAGTATTGATTATAAAAAAGATGACGAGCTGACGAAAGAATTTTTCGCGATGGTTCAGAATAAGATGCACTTTGCGGTACACGGAATATGATAAGTACAGGCAGGCGGAGGACATAAAGTATATCTCTGATTTCGACCGTGAAGTGAAAAAGCTGATCAAGGGTAAGAAGTGACCGGAATTTATTGCTATTTATCTGTTGGATTTTTCGGAATTGTTTTGTATTTTTAGGTAAATGTTGAAAATGATTAATTCATGGATGATTTATGGATAAATTGGGCGAAATAGAGATAAGGGTCAAAGGGAGTAACGGCAGGATCGAGCTCGAGTCTGATTCTAATACTTTAGTGGATTATATCCCTGTTTATGACGAGAATTATCTGAACGGGCTGATCAATAAAGCTAAAGATACGTGGAAAGGAATAGATGCAGATAAGTGGCTCAATGATCTTAGAGGCGGCTATGAGTCATAGCGTACTGCTTGATACCTCTGTGATTCAGTTCGTCACTTCAGACAAGTCATGTAAACGGATTTATGATATCATAAAAGAAAGATCTCCAATCAGATTTGAAATAATAAACATACATACGACATTCGATTCAACTTTCGGAATTCTTGGAATATAAAAACCGGAATTTAGTCAATGCGATGACTAAATTTATGTAAATTCGGTCAATTGAGTGACGCCATTTACACAGAATAAGGTGTGTAAATATTTGGACTATACCCGTTAAAAACTCCATTCGATTGGAGAAAATTAGCTAAAAAACTCCAAAGCATTGGAGAAAATTAGCTAAATAACTCCATTTTATGCTTGACTGATATTTCATTATTTTATATATTTAAGTAAAATCTCTGATTAGGGGGAGTTATGGATATTTCTTACATACCAAGGCAGATAGGGCAGGAACTGAAAGAAAGGAACGGAAAGGCAAAGATAATTCTGGGGCCGAGGCAGACAGGCAAGACGACTCTTCTTCGTCATATTTTTGGCGGCGATAAGGATGTTTTATGGTACAGCGGCGATGAGCCCGACGATGTGTCTTTGTTCGAGGGAGTTACTTCGACAAGGCTGAAAACTATGTTCGGGGAAAGTTCGACTGTTATTATTGACGAAGCACAGAAGATAGCTGATATCGGTACCAAGCTAAAGCTGATAACGGATAATATAAAGAGTGTAAATATCATAGCTACGGGATCGTCCTCTTTCGAACTGACAAATAAAGTAAGCGAAACTCTCACTGGCAGAAAACGGGAATTTCATCTTTTTCCATTGTCGTTCGCGGAATTGTCGGATCATTTAAGTGCAAGGGAGGAAAAAAGACTTCTTTCTCACAGGCTGGTTTACGGTTACTATCCCGAGGTTGTCACATCTCCCGGAAAAGAAAAGGAGGTGCTCGGCGAGATCATAAACAGCTATCTGTTCAAAGATATTCTGATGTGGAACAGGATCCAGAAATCTGATAAACTTCTCAAACTTCTTCAGGCTCTTGCTTTTCAGGCAGGCAGGGAAGTTTCTTATAATGAGCTTGGCAGGATCACGGAGCTTAAAAACGATACGGTGGAAAGTTATATTACCATCCTTGAACGGGCATTTATCATTTTTAGGCTTCCCGCTTTCAGTAGAAACCTGAGAAAAGAGCTCAAAAGGTCAAGAAAAGTGTTTTTTTATGACAACGGTGTTAGGAACGCACTTATTTCCAATTTCAAAAGTATAGAACTCAGGGACGATGTCGGTCAGTTATGGGAAAATTATCTCGTTTCGGAAAGAATGAAGCAGAACAGCTACAAAAAGAGATACTGTAATAAATATTTCTGGAGAACGACCGATCAGCAGGAGATAGACTATATTGAGGAATCTGACGGAAACCTTTTAGCCTGCGAATTTAAATGGGGAGATATCAAAAAAGTAAAGATCCCGAAAATTTTTGAAGAAACTTATCCGGACAGCAGCTCATTGATCGTAAACAGAGATAATTACGGCGAATTTATCGGAAATTAGCTAAATAATCCTTGTTTCTGTTACAAAATTTGTCACAAACACCCTTGTCTTTGTTACAAAAATTGTTTATATTGCCATTAATTAAAAGGAGCGGCAATGTTTAACAGAGAGATTTTGAAGAATTTGAACGCATGGAAAAACAGATCCGGCAGAAGGCCTCTGATATTGCGAGGCGCAAGGCAGGTCGGAAAGACAACTGTTATCAACATGTTCTCAAAAGAATTCGATGTCTTTGTCGAATTAAATCTCGACCTTTATTCGGATATTCAGGTATTTAAGGAAGAATACGGTATTGACGAGATCATTCAGGCAATTCAGGTATATAAAAACATTTCGTTCGGAAAAGGATCTGTGCTGATACTTATTGACGAGATACAAAATTCACCGCAGGCTGTTAAGATGCTGAGGTATTTTTATGAAAAGCATCCTGATATTTTTGTTATCGGTGCAGGTTTTCTCCTTGAGATCGCTCTGGAGAAGGAAGATATCAGTTTTCCTGTAGGTCGGGTTGAGTTTTTATATCTCTATCCTTTCAGTTTTTCAGAATTTCTCGAAGCATCGGAAGAAAAGATACTGCTTGAAATACTCTTAAGTGGAAAGATCCCTGATTATGCTCACGACAGATTATTAAAACTTTTTCATACTTATACGCTGATCGGCGGTATGCCTGCGATAATAAAGAATTATCTTGAAAATAAAGAGGTCACAGGTCTGAAGACCATTTACGAATCGCTTTTGATCTCTTTTGTAAACGATTCTGAAAAATATGCCAGAAATCAAACTATGAGAAATGTGATCGGTCACTGTCTGAACACCATACCTCAGGAAACAGGCAAAAGAATCAAATTTCAGAATTTCGGTAATTCGGACTACAGGTCAAGGGAGGTCGGAGAAGCAATGAGGCTATTGGAAAAAGCGATGCTGATATTTCTTGTTTATCCGGTCACGAATGCGACAGTGCCGTCAATAATCGATTATAAAAGATCTCCAAAACTTCAGTTCTTCGATACGGGGATGATAAATTATTTTACGAAAATTCAGCCTGAATATTTTAATTTCGATGATCTGTGCGATATATACAGGGGGCTGATAGCAGAACATGTAGTCAGGCAGGAGATTACTGCATCCGATCTTACGACCAACGATCCTGTTCCGATGTGGACAAGAGAATCCAAATCGAGTAATGCCGAAGTTGATATTATTATTCAGGTAAAAGGACAAATAATACCAATCGAAGTAAAATCAGGAGCTTCCGGCAGTCTTAAATCGCTTCATCTTTTTATGGACGAGTCTAAAACTGATCTTGCAGTCAGGCTTTGTCAAAATATGATGAATGTTGAAAAAATAACCACTCCCGCCGGGAAAAAAGTCAGGTTGCTTAATATTCCTTATTATCTTGCGGGTCAGGTCGGAAAGATTGTAGAATTATCCTTATAAACCTTATGAAATCCCGTATCATTTTTTAGTTGATTTATCCTCATTATAACCTTATTATACCATTATGTAAAAGTTATTGGAATTTATGGCGGATATGAAGAAAATACTTGTAGTTGATGACGAAGCGATAATGCGCGACCTTTTGACCGATTATTTCGAAATGATGGATTTTAAGGTCACCAGTGCAAAAGACGGCTCTTTGGCCTGGGATATTCTTTCAGACGCAGGCCCGAAGGAGTTCGATCTTGTGATATCAGATATAAATATGCCTAAAATGGGCGGAATTGAACTTTTCAGAAATATCAGGTCAAAATTTCCCGAAATGCCTATAATACTCATGACGGGATACGGTATAGAAAAAGTTAAACAGGATGTTGAAAAGGCAGAAGGTTTTTTGGCGAAACCTTTTGATCTGGATGTTCTTTACGAACTTGTCCAACAAATCTTAAAATAGATCATATACCCGCCTATGAAATTTTTCTGGTTAAAGATAAGATTTTTTGCATACACCCTTTCATATTTTTTGATACTTCCCTATATTTATTATAAGAAATCTATTCTCGATTTTAATAATTTTAGAAAATATATGTCAAAATATCCGCCTAAGTGGGGTTCGAAGCTTTTAAAATGGTCAGATGCGGATGTCAAGGTGATCGGGCTGGAAAATATTCCCGAAGAACCGGTCGTAATTGCGGCAAATCACCAGGCCGGATTCGACATTCCGCTGCTGTTTGCCAAGATGACGAATCATCCCTCTTTTATTGCCAAGATAGAACTTTCAAAAATACCCATGTTCGCTTCATGGATGCGCATGATCGGCTGTCTTTTTATCGACAGATCAAGTCCGCGTAAAGCACTTGAATCCTTCAAAACTGCCGCAGAACTGATAAAAAAAGGTCAGACCGTAATCATTTTTCCCGAAGGGACACGGCGGCCTGTCATTATTCCCTTTAAAAAAGGCAGTTTTAAGCTGCCGATAATGGCCGGAGTGCCTGTTCTGCCCGTAACGATAGTAGGGACGGAAAAGATGGTTGGCAATATTAAGGCCGGCAGAAGGAGCAAGGTCACTCTGGTTATAGACAAACCTGTAAATATATCAGATTTAGATAGAGAGAAACAGAAAACCGTCCATGAAGATATCAGGGCTCTGATCGCCGCTAATTTCAAAAAATATTCAGAAGAGCAAAATTCCTGCTAATTCTGATGCCTGATTATAGTTCCGTTTATCATATAGACAACATCTTCGGCTATATTTGTGGCATGATCGGCTATTCTTTCGAGTGATCTTGAAATTGTTAAATATTGTGACAGGAGTTCAAAATTGTCAGGTTCTTTTTTTAGAGCTTCGTTTATCCTGCCGAACACCGACTCGTGAATTTTGTCCACCTCATCGTCAGCCTCTATAACTGATTCTGCTTTTTCCAGATCGAAATCTATCATGGAGTCAATGCTGTTCTTTACCATACGCAGAGCTTTTTCGCACATGTCTGTAAAATCGAACGAGTCATCTTTTCTGTTAAGGCTGATTATCTTGACACTCCTTTCGGATATATTTACCGCAAGGTCACCTATCCTTTCCAGATCCGAATTTATCTTAAGCATCGATATAATGAGTCTCAAGTCTATTGCGACAGGCTGATAGAGAGCAAGAAGTTTAAGACAATCTTCTTCTATATCAATTTCCATCATATCAATCTCTTCATCTTTATCAATTACTTTTTGTGCCAGACCGTCACTGCTTTCATACACCGATCTGACCGCATTCCTTACATCTTCTTCGACTATCGTACAGAGTTCGTAAAATTTCTTTTTTAATTTTGTAAGTTCATTCTGTAAATATTTTGACATTATATTCTCCTATCCGAATTGTCCTGTTATATATTCTTCTGTCCGTTTCTGATCTGGGCTTGTAAATATCTTTGTTGTTTCATTAAATTCAATTAGATCACCGATATAAAAGAAGGCTGTATAATCTGAAACCCTCGAGGCCTGCTGCATATTGTGGGTTACGATTATGATGGTTACCTGATCCTTCAGCTCTCCGATGAGTTCCTCGATCCTGCTGGTTGATTGCGGGTCGAGTGAGCTTGTGGGTTCATCCATCAAAAGCACTTCCGGTTCGACTGCCAGCGCTCTCGCAATAGAAAGTCGCTGCTGCTGGCCCCCCGATAAGCTACCGCCGGGCGTTTTGAGCCTGTCTTTTACTTCCTCCCACAAAGCAGCCTGTCTTAACGACCTTTCGCAAACATCGTCAAGCAGCTTCCTGTTCCTTATGCCCACCAGCTTTAATCCCGCCACGACATTGTCGTAGATGGACATGGTCGGGAACGGTGTCGGCTTTTGAAAGACCATTCCGATCTTTCTCCTTATGATCACCGGATCGAGCTTGGGATCGTAAATATCCTGGCCGTCAATGAACGCTTTTCCCGTTACTCTGGCACCTCTGGTCAGATCATGCATCCTGTTCAATGCTCTTAGAAATGTCGTTTTGCCGCAACCTGAAGGACCGATAAATGCCGTGACCTTTTTATCGAAAATATCCAGACTGATATCTTTAACGCCGGGGTTCTCGCCGTACCATACGGAAAGATCTCTTGTCTTTAATCTTATTTTTGGTTCTGTATCTTTTGCTTCTGTAGTCATTTAATTTTCCTGTTTTTTATCTCTGATAACAAATCTGGCGATAATAAATGACACTATAATAACCGTTAAAAGTATTATAGCCGCCGCCCATCCCATGCCGTGCCAATGCTCATAGGGACTTATTGCGAGGTTATAC
>JAWOER010000272.1:0-3025 GCA_046482655.1 Candidatus Delongbacteria bacterium
TAAGATGTTTGGCCCTCAACTTGTAACTTCCGAATTTATTAATTGATTGCGGAGTGAGTCCCAGATGGCCATAAACGGGAATACCTGAACTGACCAGTTTTTTCACGACGGGGACAACAATTTCCCCGCCTTCGAGTTTTATTGCATTACATCCTGTTTCTTTGACAATTCGAAAAGCGTTCCCGACTGCCTTTTCTGCAGATATCTGAAAACTTCCGAAAGGCATATCTGCAACTATAACAGGATTCGAAGTTGATTCTACCACGATCTTTGTGTGGTATATCATTTGCTCTACTGTTACGGGTATGGTCGTGGTCTTACCCTGAAATACCATTCCGAGCGAATCACCTACAAGTATCATGTCCAGCGGGGTGGTGTCTATGATTTTGGATAAATAAAAATCATATGCAGTAAGTGCGGAAATTCTTTCACCTTTAGCTTTGTATTTTACCAGATCGACAACAGACAGTCTTTTTTTGCGCATTTCAACCTCTCTTATTTGAGAATTACAACTGAAAAATAAGCATATTTATCTTATATTGCAAGCCAAGAATTTATGTGAAAAAAGTTTTAAATCATAAGTTGACATTTTTGATCTAAAAGTTTAAATTTGGCCTTATATTATAAAGAAGGATATGATAATTATAAAAAAGGTAAAAAATGATAAGGTTCGCAGCACTGGTATTACCCTTACTGATTGTTTGTCTAGCAGCGGATGAATGTGAAGTCTTTAAGGCTGAGATCGATTCGCTGATGACTGAATTTAACGCTGTAAAAGAAAAGATGTCAGAACCGGGCATATCAAGAGATGAATACGAGGACCTCTATTCCATATACACAGCCACCTGGGAGGATGTCGTTTCTGCCCAAAGAGCATACAAAGAATGTTTAGAGGATCAGAAAAAAACTGTAACAGTTAAAGTTGATCCAAAAAGAGTCGATTCTGATCTGCCCCAGATAATGGACATAAAATGGCGTTCTGACCGTACCGATGTGAAAGAAACATTGCGGAATTACGAAGATATAAGGATCCATGACGCGGATAAAACTCTTCTTCAGTATAAAGGGGGAAAATACCTGTCTGAAAATGTTGACAAATGGCAGTTTGATTTTTTGGATCAGGAACTGTATGCCTGTGTGATAGTTTTCGAAAAAGTAAAAGGAGTCTCACCCTTGAGACTGTATAATGATCTGAGCGACAGACTTAAAAAAAAGTACGGTGATCCTTCCTATGAAAAAGATAAGTTCCCATCGGGATATAATGACGATGAGATCAGGCTGAACGCAATAAAGAACGGAACCGTTAAAATATACAGGCGCTGGTTATTTAATAACGATGATTCTGTAAAGATCGGGTTCCACACCGACGGATCTGTACTCATTACTTTTATTATAGACAGTCTCTACAAAAAGCTTAATTAGCTCATACGCGAGTGTATTTCGTTCCATATTTGATAATTATTTTGAATTATCACTTGCTTTTTTGTATTTAAGAACTTACTTTTAGCCCCATGAAAAAATTGAATTTGCCAATACTTGCAGCGCTCATTGCATTTTTTCTTTCCTGTTCAAAAGGGGAAAACCTAAAATTTAAAAGCTCTTTTGATCAATTTACGACAGAAATAAATATTACTCTCTTTGATGTTAGCCCGAGTGATTCCTTAAGAGCGCACAAGACCTTAGAAAAGATCAGCGACATCTTTTCTTATTTTGACAGAGTGATGAACCCGTATAACGAAAAATCATCTATCTCTAAATTCAACTCTGTTCCCGCAGGTTCCAAAGTACCTATCCCCGATGATCTGAAAGAAATATTTGATATATCCAAGAACATACACGAGTACACCGATGGTTCTTTTGATGTAGCCATAATGCCTCTTGCCGATCTTTGGAACGAAAGTATAAAAAACTCTGAAACTGTTCCAAAAGGATCGGCTATAGAAGAAGTTTTGCAGATCTCGAATCTTGACATGTATATATTTGATGAAGATTCGGTCACTGTTTTGGATAACAGATGTAAGATCGGACTGGGCGGAATAGCAAAAGGTTTTGCTGTCGATTCTGTAAGTAACTACCTTAAGGAGGAAGGTTTCAGTGATTTTATAATCGAAGCCGGCGGCGATCTTACAGTAAATTCAAACAGCCCCAGAGCCGTAGGGGTAAAGCACCCCAGGAAAAAAGGCGAGCTCGCTGATGTTCTCTACATTAAGAAAGGATCAGCAGCAACTTCGGGTGATTATGAAAAGTTCATAATGCACAACGGCACTAGATATTCTCATATTATTGATCCCAGGACCGGATATGGAACTTCTGATCTGGCAGCTGTAACTGTCGTTTCCGATAAAGCATATTTGAGTGATGCTTTCGCAACAGCGGTGATGGTAATGGGAAAGAAAGAAGGCGCTGTTCTGATCAGGGATAATGATCTTTCGGGTATAATTTATTTTGAAAATAACAGAGGCGGGATCGAAAAAGAATATATAAATATCGATAAGTATTTGCACAGTGAACCCGAGGCAGAAAATGAAAGATAAAAAATATTTTGAAATAGAATCTGAGATCGTTGGTTATAGAGAAGAAGCCGATGGAATTATTTCCTGTGCGTTGAACGCTAAAGAGATCGCAGGTCATATTTGTCCCGGTCAGTTCATCACGGTACAGATAGATTTTAAAAGCAAACCGGTGAAAGTCCTCAGGAGACCTTTTGCAATATCTTCTGTAAATAACTCAAATATCGAATTTATATTCAATATCGCCGGTGCAGGAACAAAAATATTGTATGATAATATAAGGTCATATGAGAAATTAAGGTATATGGGACCTTTGGGAAACGGATTTGATACAAAAAACTCTGACGGGAATAAGCTGCTGATAGCAGGAGGTATCGGTATTGCCCCAATAAAAAGCCTTATTCAATATTTTTCCAGTAAGAGAAGCGGAACGACTCTCATCTGGGGAAATAAAAATTTCCACCAACTTCTTCAGGAGCTCCTTTTAAAGAAGTTAATTTGTTATTACCACAATA
>JAWOER010000020.1:0-2915 GCA_046482655.1 Candidatus Delongbacteria bacterium
ACCTATATGGTAGTAAGCATTTGATGAGTACTTTTCATCTTCGGTAAAATCGTATAGAAATTGCAGAGCCGGGTCAACATCTTCTTCTGAATACGCCCTGCAGACAGCACTTCTGAACATATTATCTTTCATTTCAGGATCAGTATCGAGCATATCCTCGTAAAATATCAGAGCATTCTCATAATCTTTAATTTCGTAATACGAATCAGCAATCTTTTGTTTGATCTGTAATGTTGTGCTGTGCCTTTGAAAAAGACTGTCAGGCAGATCAAGGACAGAACTGTATTCTTCCAAAGACAGAATATAGTTCTGTATGGCAAGAGAATCCTGATTTGTTTTTTTATAGACAGAAGCCGTGTTAAGATATTTTTTTGCGAGACTCAGGCTGTCTTTATCTGATCTGGGAACGAAAGGGATGTTTCGCAAATAGCCGGGTTCTGTATAGCGGAAAAGATCACTTGCCTGATTAGACCTGGAGCCGTTCATTCTGATTTCCCCTGATACGGCTTCAAAATCTTTCAGGTCATCAAGGATCTTTGATGTGGTTTTATCCGGATATTTTTTATGTAGAGAAAGAAGCATCTCCATTACCGAATAACCCACTATTTCCAGACTATTGGGATTCTTGCCGTATCTTTTATTAAATTTATAAACAAAATCCGTATATTTGTTATTGTTAAGGTCGTAGGTACTTTCTTTTGCAAAAACCAGACTGTCGGCATTTCCGGACAATTTTTTTAGCATTTTCAGATCATCCCATCCGTAAGTACCTATAATTTTGGCATCGAAATTATAATAGGCGACTTGGGAAAGGACAGATTCTATATCTGATTGGGGTACAGGAAGGAAGAACGCGTCCACAACTCCTGCAGGGATAACTTTTATCGAATCGACAGACATATATTCTTCTGTATCTAAAGAGTCAATGATCAGGGTCCTTTCACGAATCCTCTGCAGCTGCCTGTTTAGATTAAAATGGTCAAAATACCATTCTGTTGATATGATAGCACATCCTTTTTCTATAACTTTTTCGGTGAAGCCCGATACAGATTCATTTCCGTCATCATTCATGGGTGCAAGGACTGCAAAGGTTTTATAGCCCAGTGAATCTATCGCATATTCTGCAATGGTTCTTCCCAGTGTGTATGAGGTTGTATTCAGCTGGTATATATTCTCCGATATTCCTGTAATATCATTTGCACTTGCAGTGGGAGATAAAAGTGGCAGGTTCAGTGTGCCGGTTATACCCGCAAGAGCCGCGGTAGGATCTGACCTCAATTCGCCTATCACCACATTGTAATTCGAGGAATTTAATCTTTTTAGAACTTTGGAGACCATTGCAGATATTTTACTCTCGGAATTTACAACATCAAGTATGATGTTCTTTTCATCGTTCCCGAATTCATTAACACCGAATTCTAAGCCTTTAAGGATGCTCTGACCCTCCTCTTTATCAACTCCGGTTAGAGGAAGTGCCGCAAGTATTTTGAGTGAATTCTGACTTTCTTCAATATAAGACAGAATTTGTTTATTGACCATACTTTTGGTAATATCCTCTATCTCTTCTTTGCTCAACTTATAATGTATGAGCGATCTAAGGAGCAGGTCGGCGTTATTAGATATTTCGTCCACAGAAGAGTTCAGAAGACGGCTTAGAATTACTGCAGAGTTTACTAAAAGACCGTCTTTGATATCTATAATTGCCAGATAATACAGGGCTGTGTCTTTAATTTCGGCTTTGTTCGATACTTCAGTTATGCTGTCTAAAAGCATCCTGCTTTCTCTGAATTTTGACACTTTGAATAATGCGATGGCTCTGTATAACGAGATCTCTATATTTTGCCCTGTACCTTTTTCCAACTCTCCGGTATAATCGATCAGTTCAGAATAATATCCCGAATCGAACAGATTTTTTGCCTTGTCGAAATTTACAGGAAAAACATCCGACGCAAAAATGATAAGTATAAGAAAAAATATTTTCATTCCGTCTCCCGGTGTTTTTTATTCAACTGTAACGCTCTTAGCCAGATTTCTGGGCATATCCACATCAAAACCTTTTTCTGCGGCAATATAGTATGCAAGAAGCTGGAGCGGAATTACCGTCAGGACCGGAGAAAGCAGGTTTGTGGTATCGGGTATTTTTATTACATAATCCGAAATTCCGGCTATCTCTTCGTCACCATGGCTCGCGATCGAGATAACAACGCCGTTCCTCGCTTTGACTTCTTTTATATTAGTCACAACTTTATCATATATCGAATCTTTGATGGCGATAAATATCACAGGCATGTTTTCGTCAATGAGTGCGATCGGACCGTGCTTCATTTCTGCTGCGGGGTAACCTTCTGCATGAATATAGGATATTTCTTTGAGTTTGAGTGCGCCCTCGAGAGCTACCGGAAAATTATAGCCCCTTCCGAGGTAAAGGAAATTCTTGGCGCCACTGAATTTGTTGGCAATATCTTTAATTATAGAACAATTCTGAAGTATCGATTCAACAAGGGCGGGAAGTATCTTTAGTTCCTTGACTATTTTATAGCCTTCTCTAAAGGACATGCTCTTATGTCTTGCAATGTCAACTGTGATCAGTGCAAGAACAACAGCCTGAGAGGTAAAAGCCTTCGTTGAAGCTACACCGATCTCAGGTCCGGCATGCAGGTAAACACCTGCGTGAGTTTCTTTTGAAATAGTTGAACCTACAACATTACAAATGCCTATCACTGTTGCGCCCTTTCTTTTGGCTTCTCTGATAGCTGCGAGTGTATCTGCCGTTTCACCCGACTGGGAGATCGCGATCACTACGGTTTTGGGAGTTATGATAGGATCTCTGTATCTGAATTCCGAGGCATATTCGACTTACTGCCCTAAAACAGGAGAAGTACTCGCCTTTGCTGTGATTGTCATTTCCGTTTCGG
>JAWOER010000079.1:0-4756 GCA_046482655.1 Candidatus Delongbacteria bacterium
CCAATGAGATAGGGATGTTCGAAATGGGCAGCAAAGGACTGATCGAAGTAAAAAATGCTTCGCAGTATTTTCTTAATGAAGAAGACGGACGAAATCCGGGCACATCAGTCACTGCGTCCCTCGAGGGAACCCGTCCTCTGCTTTTGGAGATCCAGGCTCTTGTAACCGAGTCCAGATACGGTACTCCACAAAGGAACTGTGTGGGTTTTGATATTAGGAGGCTGAGTAAAATAGTAGCTGTACTGGATAAAATACTCGGATTCAATATTTCCAACAGTGATATTTTTTTAAATGTCACCGGGGGAGTAAAACTGTCGGATCCCGGTGCAGACATGTCTGTGGCCGCTTCGCTTGTTTCATCATTTACAAATGTTGCACTGCCGGTCAAAAGTGTGTTTTGCGGAGAGATCGGTCTGGGAGGTGAGATCAGAGCCGTTTCCGGGGTTGAAACCAGAATTAACGAGTGCCTGAAGCTTGGTTTTGAGCAAATATATCTGCCCAAATTCAATCTGGTCAGCTCCAGAAAATACCCCGAACAGATCATATTCGTATCAAATCTCAGCGACATCATAAGTATGATTGTATGATAATTTACTTGACAATTATGGTGTGTCTTTTTATCTTTGTACACTCGTATCGTTTTTTGCATGTTTTACAGTATTTTATTTTTAGGCAAAATTTGTAATTTAGAGAAAATATAGGAGGCATTCAGTCATGAAAAAGCTCGTCACAGCAGAGAATATGAAACAGTTGGATGATCTAGCGATAAATACTTACGGGGCGAAGGCCTCAGAGCTGATGGAGAATGCCGGCAAAGGTGTTTTCGATACGATCGTCAAGTATGAAGGAAAGGTCGAAAACAAGAATTTTATTGTGATATGCGGCAAAGGCAATAACGGTGGAGACGGTCTGATAGCTGCCAGACACCTTGCAAAGGCAAAAGCTTCCGTTTCAGTATTCATCCTCGGCCCCAAAACGCGCATATCTAAGGGTTCAAAAGGCGCACTTTTAAAACTGGAGCGTAAATATACAAAAGTAAAATCCCTTAAAAAAACAGATGACCTTTCTTTAAGTAAGGATGATATTGTAATAGACGCTATCTTCGGAACCGGTTTTAATTCCAATCCGGAAGGCATATACTACGATGTAATAAAAATGATCAACGATTCAGAAGCTAAAGTTTATTCCGTAGATATTCCTTCCTGCGTCCACGGTACAACAGGATTTACAGAAGATATTGCGGTGACAGCGGATCACACGGTCACGATGGCATACCCGAAGATCGGCCTCTATATTAATGACGGTTATACACATGCAGGTACGGTTGATGTTGTGGATATCGGTTTCCCTTCAGAAATTGATGAGGAGATTTTGGGAACCAGGATGCTGCTGGAAACAAAGGACGCCTTCGGAGCATATAAAAAAAGAGACCTTATGTGCGACAAAAAGGATTTTGGAAAAGTGTTTAATTTTTCGGGTTCTCTTTCCATGCCCGGTGCAGCGGCAATGTCCTCCATAGCTGCTCTCAGAAGCGGGTGCGGTCTTATAAAACTGGGTATTCCGATGAATATTTCCGCTTCGGTATCCACTCTCTATCCCGAGATCATGTCAATGCCGCTCGGCTATTCACAGCCGGGCTACACATCCATGAGCGCAGAAAAAGATGTAGTAAAAGGCTACAGGTGGTGCGATGCCTGTCTGGCCGGCCCCGGTCTGTCGGTGCATCCGGAAACAAAAAAGGTGGTAAAGAGGCTTATTCAAAAATTTAACGGCAAGCCGACGGTTCTGGATGCCGACTCATTAAATATTCTTTCCGAGACACCGGGGACTCTTAAACAGTTCAAACCTAATATTGTGCTGACTCCCCATAACAGCGAAATGGCCCGTCTGTGTCAGACAAGCAAAGAGCTTTTTTTATTGAACAGGCTGGAAATTTGTGCTCAAAAAGCTCTGGAGTGGAACTGTTTTATAGTTTTAAAAGGCACACCGACAATAGTCGCATTTCCGGACGGAAAAGTGCTGATCCATACAAATAAAAATCCTGCTATGGCTGTGGGCGGAATGGGGGATGTTCTTTCCGGCATTCTTGTCAGTCTTCTGGGTCAGGGTATAGATATGCCGAAAGCTATTTGTGCCGCAATATATATTCATGCCGTCTCTGCGGAGCGAGCGACAGAAGTATCAGGGGAAGTCAGCCTTCTCCCCACAGATCTGATAAAAGAGATACCCGCCACGATCAAATATTTAAAAGAGCTTGAGAACAAACAAATTTCAGACAACTGATGTCATTAAGATACTCATATAAGATCGACAAAATAATTCAACGGCTCTCTGAAACCGGGGTCCAGGTAAACGGAGAATTGATAAGAAAAGCGTATGAGTTCGCTTTTAAAGCACACCAAAATGTTTACCGCAGAAGCGGCAAACCGTATATCGAACATCCTGTTATGGTCGCGGAATTACTTTCTGAACTCAAGGTGGACGATATTACTATCGCTGCAGCTCTTTTACACGATGTGATAGAAGATACCGATATATCTGCTCTGGAGATCAAAGAGATATTCGGGGATACTATTCACAATATTGTGGACGGCGTAACAAAGATCAATGAGATACATTACGATACTTTTGAGGAAAAACAGACCGAAAATTATCGTAAGCTGATCATCAGTATGATCCGAGATCTAAGGGTAATAATGATAAAATTTGCTGATCGTATCCACAATATGAGAACTTTAGAATTCATGAAGCCCGAAAAGCAAAAAAGGATAGCAAGAGAGACCTTAGAGATATACGCACCCCTTGCCTACAGGCTGGGAATGTACAAGGTGAAGAACGAATTTGAGGACAGAGCTTTTAAGATCTTAAAGCCTTCGGATTATGAAATGATCCGTAACAAGCTCAAAGACTCTTCCGAGCATATGGAACAATACATAAATCAGCTTTCCCCACTCATTCTAAACGAACTGGATAAGAACGAGATCAAAGGGGAAGTGAACGGAAGGATCAAACACCTCTATTCTATATACAACAAACTCGCTTTTAGAAAAAAAAGTTTTGAAGAGATACTCGACATAATAGCCCTGAGGATCGTCATCTCGGATGACGATGACTGCTACAGGGTCTTAAGCCTTATCCATCAGCTGTTCAAACCCATACCCGGCATGATAAACGATTATATTGCCGCTCCCAAGCCCAACGGCTACCAGTCTCTTCACACAAAAGTTATTTACGACAATAAGGTCATTGAGATACAGATACGCACAAGAAAGATGCACGAACTTGCCGAATTCGGTCTTGCCGCTCACTGGAGATACAAATCATCCAGTTCCGAGGATCTACACGCTATTGATGAATATATTCTTAAATTGCGCAATGTACTTCAGGAAAGCTTTGAGGCAAAAGACCCGAAAGAAATTCTGGAGGATCTTAAAGTAAATCTGATCTCTTCAGAAATATTCGTATTCACTCCCAAAAAGGACCTGATTACACTGCCGTCCGGTTCAACGCCGATCGATTTTGCATACAAAATACACGAAAATATCGGTAATCACTGTATCGCGGCAAAAAAGAACGGAAAGATCATTCCGTTAAATGCAGCTTTGGAAAACGGCGACATCATAGAGATAATAACTTCACCCAAAACCGTTCCGAGCTTTAACTGGCTAAAATTCTCCAAAAGTCCCAGAGCCCGATCCTCGATCAGACATTATTTAAGGAAGATCGAATACGGAAAGACACTTAAACTGGGCAGAGATATTTTTATACGCGAGCTGGACAGATACAAGATCAGGATAAACAGGGATCTGATAAAAAATATTCTTCTCGTCTTCGGCTTCAAGGCTATAGAGGATTTTTATTTTTCTGTCGGTAATGGAGAGATCAGACCAAATCAGTTTATCAGAAAAATCGGAGCCTCCAAAAAAGAGGGTATTTTTGACAAACTGGTTCAAAAGATCAAAATAAAATCTCCAAACGATAAAAATAACATAGGACCGGACAATAAAAGGAACATTATTTATGCCGATTGTTGCAATCCTCTTCCGGGAGACTCGGTCGTCGGGGAGCATACAGATGATGATGCGATAAGGGTACATCTGGTAAATTGTGTCGAAATAGGGAAGATAGACCCAAAAAATCTGATAAATATTAACTGGCAAGTTGATAAAGACGAAGAATTCGAGGTCGCTTTTAAAGTAGCAGCAGAAGACAGGCTAATCTTCTTTACCAGCTTATAAAGGTAATGAACTCCTTAAATATCAATCTGACATTTTTGGAGATAAAAGTCGAAGATTCCATAGCTATAGCGGACTTTAAGGGAAAAGTAAAAAATCTCAGTCATTATATAAGGCTCAGAAAAAAGCTCTTCGGGGTAAAAGGAGTCCTTTCAATAGAAAGATCACCGGCATCGGATACAAATATTTCAGTTTAGATTATGCTTGAATTCGGGAACTATTTCTTTTAGCTTGGATATTCTTTCCGACTTTGTCCGACAGTTTATGAGTTCATCTATCTGCTTAATTAATTGTTCAATATCATATTTTCTGGCCTGAGCTATAGTAATGGAATCGAACTGCGTCTTTTTATCGCTTTCGGATATCAGCAGCTCCTCATACAGTTTTTCTCCGGGCCTTAATCCGGTCCGGGACCATTTATGCCAAATGGATTAAAGTCGTTGTTGGTGTTATTGGGAAAAGCTCCGGGAGGAGTATTAAAAAATCCTGCAGGGGGATTGTCAAGGCCAATATTACCAAGC
>JAWOER010000080.1:0-4117 GCA_046482655.1 Candidatus Delongbacteria bacterium
AGGAAAATCATCACTTGTCAACACACTTTTGAACAGGGACAAGATGATAGTTTCAGAAATTCCTGGAACAACCAGGGATTCTATTGATTCGGTTCTAAAATATAAAGGTGAGCAGATAGTCCTGATCGACACTGCCGGGCTCAGAAAAAGGAAAAAGGTAAAGGAAAATCTGGAATTCTATTCTCTGATAAGAACGCTAAGAGCCATAAACAGGTCCGATGTGGTCATACTGATGATAGATGTTATTGACGGTATTACCAAACAGGATATAGATATATTGACAGAAGCAAAAAGGTTATACAAAGGTATCATAATAGCGGTAAATAAATGGGATCTGGTAAAAAACAAGGAAACGAACACTGCCAGAGATTATGAAAAATATGTAAGAGATACTTTGAGCTGGATACCCTATATTGAGATAAAATTCATATCCGTTTTGGAAAAGGTGAGACTCTTAAAGATATTAGATCTGGCGAGGAGCGTAAAAAAAAGAAGATCATTAAGAGTGAAGACATCGGAGATCAACAACTATATCAGAGATATTGTTAAAAAGTATAACCCTCCTTCTGTGGCCGGCAGATTTATTAATATTAAATACATCAGCCAGGTGTCTGCTGATCCGCCTGTTTTTTCTTTTTTTGTAAACGAACCAAAACTCTTAAAGGAGAACTACAAGAGGTTTTTAGAAAAAAAGATAAGAGAAAAATATGGTTTTTCGGGAGTGCCGATAGTATTTAAATATATTAAAACCGAGAGGGCGTAAAATGCTTGAATTAAATAATAAGAATATTTTGATAATGGTCGTTGATGACGAAAAGATAAATTTACGGATCGTTGATTCTATGCTCAAAAGCGAAGGCTTTCGTACAATTCTGCTCCAGGAGCCGGCCAACACGCTCAACACTGCAGTAACAAATGATCCCGACATTATACTTTTGGATGTGACAATGCCTTTAAAAGACGGTTTTACAGTCTGCAAAGAATTAAAGAACGATAAAAGAACTTCCAAGATACCCGTATTATTTCTTTCCGGTCAAAAAAGCAGTGATTTTATTATCCGGGGACTGGAGGCCGGTGCTCAGGATTATATTACCAAACCTTTCAATGCTCCCGAGCTTATTGCAAGAGTCGAGACACATATCAAGCTGAAAATGATGTTCGAACAGCTTGTGAAAGCTGAGCAGGTCAAAGCGCTTCACGCTGCGATGGTGAGCCAGAACCATTCTCTTAATCAGCTCACGACATCTATCTTAGGTCAAGTTGAAATACTTGATATTTTAAATGAAAAGGAAAATTTGTCCGCAAAAGTCGATGAGGCAGTAAGAGCCATAGAAAAAGCTGCTCTGAATATGGATAAGATCATAAAAAAGTTCACAAAGATAAGTAAAATCAAGTTCGCCAGATATTCAGACAGGACAGAAATGCTGGACCTGGAAAACTCATCACCTGAAAAGGAAGAGATATAATGCAGGGAATGATACTTGCCGCAGGCTACGGAACAAGGCTCAGACCTCTTACCGACGATAAGCCCAAAGCACTGGTGCCCGTAAACGGTAGGCCGATGCTTGAACATATAATTGAAAAATTTATTTTTTACGGAGTCACGGATATATTTATTAATGCTCACTATTTTGCCGGTCAGATTGAAAAATTTATTGATATTACGGCTTTTGAGGCAAATATAACAGTAATCAAAGAAGATCGCATAAGGGGTACAGGAGGCGGCATATTCAACATGCTCCAATATATTTCAGATGATGACTTTATTGTTTATAATACTGATGTGATATGTGATGTGGATCTTGAAAGACTTATGAATTTTCATAAACAAAATCAGGCTGCCGCCACAATGGTCATGCAGAACAGAGACACATATAATCAGGTCGTAATTGATTCAGAAAATAATTTTTGCGGTCTAAATCTTATTAGGAAAAATGTAAGAAATACAGTCAGACAGCCCTCCGGCGGCACATCTCTGCTCGCTTTTTGCGGAATTCACGCGGTCAATAAACAAAAGATCGAAAGCTACGGGCAAAATTTGACAGAATATTCTATTATAGATGTTTATCTTAAGGCCGCATCCGGAGGAGAAATAATAAAAGCCTACAGACCGGATATAATATGGTTCGATGCAGGAACTCCCGAGAAGTTGAAAAAAGCCGAAGAATACCTTAAAAAATCTTAGGACCCTACTTAAAATACCCTTTTATATCCCCAGATACCATGAAGCTATAGAAAAATAAATTATGACACCAAGTATATCGGCTATCGAAGTAACGAGCGGAGCACTTGCCGTTGCGGGATCGATATTGATCTTTGTGAACACGAACGGCAGCAGGAGTCCGATAAGACTTCCCGCTATTACAGTTAATACCATTGCCGAACTTACGATCCATATAATTTCGGGAGCTCTGAAAACGGCGATAAGTCCCACAGAAACAGCCATAGTGGTTCCGAGGAGCAGAGAAACTAAGAATTCTTTTCCCGCAAGCAAAAACCAGTCTCTGGACTCAACATCTCCGACAGCGAGAGATCTTATCATGAGCGTGGCTGATTGGGCACCGGCATTACCGCCGCTGCCGATAAGCAAAGGTAAAAAGAACATTAAAGAGATCATTGATTCTATAACATCTCCGAACCCCTGAATAGCGGCGCCGGAGAACACATTCATAAAAACCAGTATGCTCAGCCACATGATGCGTCTTCTGTACATATAGGTCACGCCTGCTTTTAACGGGTTCACGATCGCTTCCTGAAAAGATCCGAACTTATGAAAATCTTCTGTTGTCTCCTCTTCAACGATATCCATAATGTCATCAATTGTAACGATACCGAGTAAAAGTCCTTCTGTATCCGTTACGGGCAGAACAGAATAATCTGAATCTTTAAATACACGAATGGCCGTTTCCTGATCCTCAAAAGCACTCAAAGAAATAAATTTGTTGTCCATAATATCGCTTATTGTCCTTTCCGGTTCAGAAAGAATAATATCTCTCAGTTTGAGTTCGTCAAGCAGTTTCCAGCCGTTATCTACAACATATATAATATTGAAAGTTTCTGAATCGCTACCGTATTTTCTTATGTGAGTAAGTGTTTCTTCCACATTGTAATCCGGTTTTACAGCAACGAACTCAGGGGTCATGATCCTGCCTATACTATCTTCGGGATATCCGAGCAGCTGTGTTGCCACGCTTCTCTCTTCGGGGCTCAAAAGCTGGATCAGCCGCTGGGTCATCTGCCCGGGAAGCTCTTCAAAAAATGCGGTTCTGTCATCAGGATCGAGGTCGTTAAGTAAGTTCGAAAGTTTGTTTACATTTTTTGCAAAAGCATCAATTATTTTTCCCTGATTTTCTATCGGAAGATACTGAAAGGTCTCTTTGGCCAGTTCTCTCGATAACAGTCTGAATACAATTATTCCGTCGTTGTCATCGAGTTCTTCAATTATCTCGCCGGCTTCAAAAGCTTCGAGTTCAGAAAGTTCTTTGCGCAAGATCAGCCAGCGTCGGTTTTCAATTAATTCAGGAATATTTTGCAGTTTATCTGTCATCGCGTATCTATCCAAATTACCCGGTCTTTTTTTGTTTAAGAGTCAAAGTATAATAAGAAAATCGGGTGGTTTTGTCAAATAATTCATTAATATATGAAATTTTTTTAGAAATATAAATGTCATATAATGCCCAAATTCCTTAAATTACAAGCTCGTAATGATAATGGAGGTTTTTGATGACTGAATTTAGGATGAAGGCGTGCATGATAGATATATCAAGGTTCAGGGTAGCCAAAATTGAGCGCATGAAGCTGATGCTGAAGAACCTTGCAGAAACGGGTTATGATACTGTATTTTTCAATATTGAGCACACTTTTAAGGTCCCCGAACTCCCGAGGATCGGTTTTGAAGCGGACGGATACGATATCGGGCAGTTTAAAGATATTAACGAATTCGCTTCGTCGATAGGATTAAAACTCGTACCTCTGATCCAGTCTTTCGGTCACATGTTCCACATCTTAAAGTGGAAAGAATTCGATAATATTTCAGAGTCGGATATGAAGTGGTCTGTTTCTTTGTCAGATCAGACATATGCTTTAATAGATAAACTTTACAAGAGAGCATCTGAAG